>NZ_CABTJS010000011.1:0-52414 GCF_902485085.1 uncultured Kluyvera sp. | reverse complement strand
CCTTCATCGCGTCGCTGGGATGGAAAGGTCCCTGAATATGAGTGGCCTGAGGGGGCACGGCTGTACAGGGTGATGTCGAAAGGAGTAATACACATCGGTAAGGAAGTGTTCCTGAGCGAGGCGCTGCTGGGAGAATACATCATGCTGGAAGAAAAAGATGATGGCGTTGAGGCCATCATCTTTAACGGAATAACGCTTGCTTACTATGACCGGAAAAGCCGTAGTATTATCCGGATAGACTAGGAAAGTGTTACCTATGTTCCCGGTCTGAAGTGTTACCTATGTATCCGGTCGTACACCCTCTCCCCTGTGGGGAGAGGGTTAGGGTGAGGGGGTTAATCGCGCTACTTAACAAGCTGTTTCGTGATTTCCAGCAGTTGACGCACATCCGCCGGACGCGTATTCCCGCTCGCCTTATCAATAATCGAGCTATAGATATGGGGGATAATTTTGCTAACTCCAGCATCCAGCGCAATTTTCAGGATTTCGCCGTAGTTGTCGAGGTCAATACCGCCGGTTGGCTCCAGCCAGAAATCATGGCGTGCGCAGGCTTCAGCTACCGCAACAAACTCATCGCGATGCTTCAGACCGCCCATCGGGAAGTATTTAATCGAGCTGCCACCCATATCTTTCAGCAGAGCAATCGCCGTTTCCAGCGGCACAATGCCGTCTGGCGCGTTGCTGGAGAGCGGACCGGTGGAGATTTTGACCATGCCGACGGTGCCGGTTGGCGACACCAGGCCGTTGACCACGGTTTCGTTCTGACCCAGCAGCGCGCGGCTGGTTGCCACGCCGGTGAAGACCTGGTTAACGTGCTGCGGCTGCACCTGGCGGGAGATTTCGCTGACCATCGCCGACTGGTTCGGGTCGCCCGCGCCCAGGCCTACAGACAGTGCGTTATCAATCAGTTTCGCGTATTCACGCATATCGGCCACCGCGCTGGCGATGTCCGGATAGTTTTTGGAGAGCACACCCACCAGCACATGACCTTCCGCCGCTTCGTAAATCTCGCTGGCGTTCTGCTTGCTGCCTGCCAGAACGTTCAGGCAAACGCGGTCACGGTAAAAGTTTGGGGTCAGTTTCATGCTTTTTTCTCCTGGTTTAAGACTTCAGCAATACGGCGGGAGACAATCTCCAGCTGCTGTGCATCCACGCTGCGGACATCGGCTTCAATAATGCCTTCGTTGGCCTTGTAACCGCGGAAGTAAATGGCGTATTCGCCCTGCTTCAGCGCCGCCACCAGGTCACCGGTGTGCACGCCGGTCACGGCTTCATCAAATTTAATCTCGGCGCGTGCAATGTCACGGCCTGCGCTGTCCCACACCACGCGAGCGGTCACACCGTTGAGCGTATTCAGCGCTTCGATGAACGGTGTCATCTTCGCCACCATCTCTTCGCCGCTCTCTTTGGTCGCCGTCAGGTAATGTTCAATGGCGCAGGTGAGGCCAAGAATGCCCTCTTTGCCCACCTTCATAGCGCGGCCAATACCGTTCGACTGACGCTTAACCCACTCAACGTACTGGGTTTTACCGATAACCAGCCCGCTGGTTGGCCCTTCAATGGCCTTCGCACCGCTGTAGATAACCAGATCCGCGCCCGCACGGTAGTAGGCCTGTAGATCCTCTTCCGCCGCCGCATCGACGATCAGCGGCAGATTATGACTGCGTGCCACCGCCGCGGCCTGTGCCACGTCGAGCATGCTTTTCTGCACGCAGTGGTGAGATTTGATGTAAAGAATCGCTGCGGTACACGGAGTAATCGCCGCCGCTAGCTGATCGGCAGAACATTCGTTGGCGTAGCCTGCTTCCACCAGCTTACCGCCGCCCAACGCTACCATGGTGCCGACCGGAGCGCCGAAGTTGACGTTGTGGCCTTTCGGCAGCACGATTTCGTTGTTTTCAATTGGGGTAACGTGCAGGTTTTCCAGTAGCCAGTCGCTGTCTTTTACCAGCACCGCCGCCACCGACTGCGCAATCCCGGCGGAGGCGCAGGAGACGACGGTCGCCCCTTCTACGTCCAGCAGCTTCGCAATGTAGGCGCCGGTTTTATTCACCAGATCTTTCATCTCGAAGTACTGGTTCATACCCGCCATCGCGGCTTCTACCACTTCCGGACGCGGCGTAGAGACGCCAAGAATCGTCATACGGCCTGAGGTGTTAATCACCTGTTTTAAATCGTATTTCTCAAAAATCGAAGGCATTTTCCGCACTCCCTTGTTCGGTCAGATAGCCCTTGCCCGCGCGAATCGCGGCAAGCGGCAGCAAAATTTTGTCAGCCTGAAGGCTCTCTTTTTCGGCATCGACCAGTACCGTTGGGGTCTGGGCCACGGTAAACAGCGTCAGGTCCGCGTCATAGCCCACCGCCAGACGACCTTTGTGCGTCAGGCGTAACCCCTCGGCGGCGTTCGCCGTGACGCAGTCAATGACCTGCGGCAGCGACATACCAATGGCGAGGAATTTCGACATCACCAGCGCCAGCGAGCGCACCGGGCCGTCGATGCGGTTACGACAGTAGATATCGGAGCTGATGGTGTGCGGCAGAATGCCCATCGCAATCGCCCGGCGGGCCACTTCAAAGCTAAAGCTCGCGGTGCCGTGGCCGACGTCGAGACGTACGCCGCGTTTTAAGGCCCGCACGATGGAGCCGCGCAGTTCGCCTTCCGGCGTCAGAATACGGTTCGGTTTACCGTTGTAGCAGTGGGTGATGATGTCGCCAGAGCTCAACAGCTCGGCAATTTCATCAAGGTTTGGTGGGTTGTTGCCAATGTGCACCATCATCGGCAGGTCGCCGTTTTCTTTCTGAATGGATTTGCCCCGCTCCAGCGGCGTAATGCCGTTTTCGCCGACCACGCTGCTGCTCATGCGCGCTTTCAGACCGACGATAAAGTCCGGATGGCGCGCCACCGCCTGCTTCACCGCTTCCGCATCGATATTGGCCATATTGGCCAGTTCGTTCTGGGCAATCAGTCCGACGCGGGAAATGTTGAGCAGCGCATAGACGTCGGTTGCCGCTTTGCGGGTCAACTGGTAGAAATCATCCACGTCATCGGCACCTGTGCTGCCAGCATCAATCACGGTGGTGACACCGGTGGCGATACCGACGCTATCCGGTTCGTCGTGGTAAATCGGGGAATTCGGGTAGCAGTGGACGTGAGAATCAATCCAGCCCGCGCTGGCGTAGTATTTGCCATCAAGGTCGATGGTTTTAAGGGCAGGCGCGCTAATCTCGCCCAGCGCCGCGATTGAACCGTCCTTCATGGCGATATCAGTCAGGGTATCGTCGACGAGGCGCGCACGGCGCAGGAGTAAATCAAACATATCTCTCTCCTGTTAAGGCGGGCGCTAAAGCGCCCGCAAGGTTTAGCTAATCGCGACCGGGAAGATAGAGCCCAGCAGCATCGCGCCCAGAATGGCGCCGCCGGTAATCGGCTTCTGCCAGACATAGAAAATCAGCGCGCCAATCAGCGAGCCCACGCCGATAGGAATCGAAGCGGTCATGGCGCTGAGGATAATCAACGGGCCAAGGAAGCGGCCGGAGGCGTTACCCGCGCCCATCATCACGTCGGCCCCGTAGGTGGAGTCACTCTGGTTGATGGTGAACTTACGCGCCAGAATGATGATGTAGCCAATCGCCAGACCAATCACCAGCCCGGTAATCAGGGAGGCGATAAAGTTGGTCACCGGGAACATGATGCCCGCGCCCAACAGCAGCGCCGGAACGCCGAGGCCTACGCCCGTTTGAATCGCGCCGCCGATGTCGAGAATCCCCACCAGCGAACCTTCGATGATACGGGCGAACAGGAAGCTCGCGCCGAACGCCGCCACCGCGCCGTAAGCCCCGGTATCAATCCCGGCTTTCAGCATCGCCACGAAGGCCACTTCGTTGAAGGCGCCAATGCCGTAGAGGTAGTACATATGCGTCCCGGCGAACACGCCGGAAGAGAGCAGGCCAACGAAGATCGGGAACGACCAGTCGGCATACCAAAAACCTTTATTTTGTTCCATGTCAGGCTCCCGTTATTTGCCGCTGATTGAGCTGTGGATCAGATCCAGCCAGTTCGGTACGGTCAGGTGGAAGGATTCAATCATCTTCATGTCAAAGCCGCGGAAGAAGGCGCTCAGGACAAACAGCGCAACGATGGCGCCCATCATCACTTTAGTGACGCGATGCCAGCCGCTCTCTTCAACGCCTTTACCAATCAGAATACCCAGCACCAGGCCCGGTACGGCGTTACCCATAATCAGCTGCGCCGCGCCGCCGAAGATGGTGGCCCAGAAGCCTGATTTCTTACCGGCATCAATCGCCGCCAGCCAGAAAATAACCGGCATCACGGTGTTCACCAGCAGGTTGGCTGCCGGAACCAGCACCTTAACGGCAGTCACCTGCAGCGCTTGCGGTACGGAAGATGCCGTCAGGTTAAGGAAGGCCACTACGATCATGCCGATGATGCCGCAGGCAATCGCCATTTTGCGTGGATCATGCAGCGTCTCACCGACGTTGCGATTTTTCACCATCAGTGCCGCCGCGCCCCAGTTCGGGATAATGCGGTGGTCAACGTCCTGGGTGAAGGAACCTGCTGCGACGGAAGAAGCCCAGGCGTTAAAGAAGAAGCCGAGGCCAAAGGAGAAGTGGGAAGCCGGATCGCCTTCACAGGAGTTCAGCTCGCCCAACGTACGAAACGCCCCCATCCCCTGCGTGGTGGGCGCGTGAAACATGCGTGCCGCTCCGGCGCCCACGCCGACGCCAACCAGGCCGCCGATGATGAGCGATTTTATTAAAATTATCAGGAACATAGTCTGACCCTTTGGTGAAAATCAGGTTTGCGTGACGAAATCCACTTTATCGATATCGATGGCAGTCACGTTGACGGTCACGTCCAGCTCCACGCTGTACGCTCGTCGTTCACGGCGCAAAAAGAAGAATAAGAACGCCTCTTTTCGTACCGTTTCGCGCGCATGAACGACCTGCACATCCTGTGGCTCAATACGCAGTAAGATGCGCGATGATGTTTTCATCACCGCTGCCTGCACGTGGTTCAGAGCATCGGCGAACGCCCGTGTTTTGCTTTCGCCTTTGCCCGTGACCCTCACCGTGGTGGTGAATTGCTCTTTCATATCAAGCGCCGTACTTCTTCTTCCAGGCCTCTACCAGGCGTTCGCCCAGCTCTTCTTTGTCCATAAAGCCGAAGCCCAGCACGTTGCAGCCTTCGTTGATGGCGGTGACACCCTCTTCCACTGAACGCATGCCGTATTTCGCTTTGTAGCCATATTTGGTCTGCGCGGTGATAGCACCCGCGCCGCCGCTACCGCAGAAGGAGATACCGAAGGTCGCGTTCTCGGCCTTCATCATGTCGCCCAGCTTCATGTCGGCGGCGACTCCCGGTACCACAACTGCACGAGCACCGGCTTTTTCCGCGCCAGCGGCAACTTTTTGTCCTTTACCCAGGCGGTCGCCAATTACTACGGTGATCTGTTCCATTTGTTGCTCCTTACAGGTTGTCTTTTGCTACTTCGAAGTGAACGGAGAGCAGCCAGGCCTCTTCATCAGGCAGGTTGCCGAACTCCGCGACCACTTCGCGGGCAAGCATCATTGAATCGTCAGAAATCTCTTCAAACAGGCTTTCATCCACTTCCGGCAGCGGCTCGCCGCTGATAGACCGGTGGGCCATGGCCCGCACGTGGGAGGTCAGCATTTGCTCCTGCACGTCGTTAGGGGTGATACCGCGGCGGCGTAACAGTGCGAACACCTGCTGCAACATCTTGTCGGCCAGCCGTTCGGTCTGTAGCGCCTGCTCCCCTGCGTCGTGTATTACCGCTCCGTTATTCACTCGTGTTACCCCGCTAATGTCTCTGGGGATAAACCTAACGCCGGGGGGTGGGAGTTTGTAGCGAGTTGTTTTCCACTTCGAAGTGGAAAGGTAGACGGCTTGAGTGATCGGATTCACACATTCACCACGAAAATAACGATTTCGATATATTCGCGTGATGAATGTCACGTCTGTGGGACAAGGTCATTGGAAATGCGAATGGCAAAACGGAGGTGAAAAATGTGATATCGGTGAAGTTTTTCGGGGGAGAAAGACGGAAGGTGTCAGGCGACACCTTCCGGAGACAGGATTAGCGGAACTTCTTGTGGTTCTCGTTGCGGGTGGCTTTGAAATCTTCTGCAGCGGCCTGGGCTTCTTTAACTTTGCCCTCGTTCGCCAGCTTCATTGCACCGTCAATCTGACCAATCAGCGTATCCAGACCATGGCGATAGTCTTTCATTTCTGCGCTGTCTGCCGCTTTGCCTTCCAGCTTCGGCGGGGTCTCTTTTTTAGCGTCTTCAGCAGCGGTACGCATTTTCGTCAGTGCTGCTTTCAGTTCACCCGCGTCGGTGGTCTTCTGCACCACCTGCAGATTTTCCGCCAGGGTGTCCATATCTTCGCCCAGGTCAGCAAAGGCAGAAGCCGAACCCAGCGCCAGCGCGGAGACCGCCAGCATCGCTACCAGTTTTTTACGCATTGCTCACTTCCTTTTTATTATTTAAGCGAACGGGCGCAGCAGGATGCGCCCAATACGTGATTACTGTCCGGCGATTTTCATCTCCGGAAGCAGTACGGAACCACATTGAATATTACTGCGTGTCTCAATATCGTCGGCGATGGTGACCATATTGCGCCACATGTCTTTCAGATTGCCAGCGATGGTGATTTCACTCACCGGATACTGAATTTCGCCGTTCTCAACCCAGAAGCCGGATGCACCGCGAGAGTAGTCGCCGGTGATGCCGCTAACACCCTGCCCCATCAGTTCAGTCACGACAAGACCCGTGCCCATCTCTTTAAGCAACTTTTCAAAACTTAGGCCGCGACCGGCAATACGCCAGTTGTGGATGCCGCCCGCGTGGCCGGTGCTCTTCAGGCCCAGTTTACGCGCGGAGTAGTTGGTCAGCAGCCACTGAGTCAGCACACCGTCTTTGATGATGTCGCGACGCTCGGTGCGCACGCCTTCGCCGTCAAACGGCGTGGAGGCCAGCCCTTTCAGCAGATGCGGATGCTCTTCAATAGTCAGCCATTCAGGCAGAATTTGCTTGCCGAGAGAGTCCAGCAGGAAGGTCGATTTACGATAAACCGAACCACCAGCAATCGCGTCGACCAGATGGCCGAACAGCCCGGTCGCCACTTCATTAGCGAAAATTACCGGCGCTTTCATGGTGGAGAGCTTGCGCGGCTCCAGGCGAGACAAGGTGCGGCGCGCGCACTCTTCACCGACCCATTCCGGTGACTTCAGGTCACCCAGCGCACGGCCGATGGTATAGGCGTAGTCACGCTCCATGTCGCCGTTCACTTCGGCAATCACGCAGCTTGAAAGGGAGTGACGGGTTGAGCAGTAGCTTTGCAACATACCGTGACTGTTGCCGAAGACTTTAATACCGTAGTGGCTGTTGAAGCTGCCGCCTTCGGTGTTGGTAATACGTTTGTCAGCCTTCAGGGAAGCCTGCTCAGCGCGGGCCGCCATTTCGATGGCTTCATCCGGGGAGACTTCCGCCGGGTGAAACAGGTCAAGATCCGGGGCGTCAAAGGCCAGCAGCTCTTTGTCTGCTACGCCAGCGCAGGGGTCCGGCGAGGTGTAGCGCGCGATGTCCAGCGCCGCCTGCACGGTACGGGCGATAGCATCCGGGCTCAGGTCGGTGGACGATGCGCTGCCTTTACGGTTTTGGTGATAAACGGTGATCCCCAGCGCCCCGTCGCTATTGAATTCGACGTTTTCGACTTCACCATAACGGGTGCTTACGCCGATACCGGTGGTCTTGCTGACCGCCACTTCCGCGCCGTCTGATTGACTGGCTGCCAGCTCCAGCGCCGTAGAGACCGCTTTTTCCAGCGCAATACGTTGTTGTGCAACTTGTGTGATCACTTTCATCGTCTAAGCCATAATCTGAGGTAAAGTTAAATGAAGTCTAACAGAGAACCCTTTCTCAGTATGCGCTCAAGCTGTTAGTATTAGCCTCTTTTTTAAGGAGCCTGAAATGACAAAGCAGCCCGAAGACTGGCTCGACGACGTCCCCGGTGATGATATCGAGGACGAAGATGATGAAATTATCTGGGTCAGCAAGAGTGAAATTAAGCGTGATGCCGAAGAGCTGAAAAAGCTTGGGGCAGAGCTGGTTGACCTAGGTAAAAATGCCCTGGATAAAATCCCGCTGGACGCCGACCTGCGCGCCGCCATTGAGCTGGCGCAGCGTATCAAGATGGAAGGCCGCCGCCGCCAGCTGCAGCTAATTGGTAAAATGCTGCGTCAGCGCGACGTAGAACCTTTCCGTCAGGCGCTGGATAAGCTAAAAAACCGCCACAACCAGCAGGTTGTTGTTTTCCATAAACTGGAGCAACTGCGTGACCGCATGGTTGACGGTAGCGATGAAGCCATCGAAGAAGTGATGAACCTGTGGCCTGACGCCGACCGTCAGCAGCTGCGTTCGCTGGTGCGTAACGCCAGGAAAGAAAAAGCGGGCAACAAGCCGCCAAAATCTTCCCGCCAGATTTTCCAGTATCTGCGCGAACTGACTGAAAACCAGGATTAAGCCTCTGTAAAATGCCCTGTTTTCAGGGCATTTTTATGACGACTAAAATAAATATTTAAAAATCTATTTCCACTATGAATTATCACAGCCTTAATATCATAAAATAATATAGTATTCACTATTCCTTGATCACAGCTAAATTGATCTTATTCATTTTCAATGTTAATCTCGCCAAAAACCAGCAATGAATAAAGGATGATTTATGGCGAATAATGAGTTCAGTGAAAAATGGCGCGATCGATTTAAATTTTTCAATCAACATGGGCTACCCGGAATGGACTCTTACCGAGCGGCGCTCGGCCAACTAAGTTTCTCGAGGAGAACGCGAATTCATTGCAATGGATATGCCTTTATATTTGGATTCTTGTATTTTTGTATTCTTGGTCTTTGGAAAAAAGGGCTCGTGTTATTTATCACAGCTATAGTTGTTAATTTACTGATCAGTCTCATTGAAGGGTTAATGAATGTGAATCTTAACGTTCTCGATAAACTTATGAATTTCGTTTATATGTATATATGCAGCACTTCTGCAAATACCGCATACTATCTTAGGGCGGTGAAAGGTATCGACAGCTGGAATCCCCTGCAAGGGCTGACCAGAAAAAGCATCAATACGTTATCGCGGCGATAACGTTCAAAGAACGTGGTAGGGTATGTGCCGTCATACCCTACCGCATTTTAGCTAAGAGTACGACTGAAGATAAACAGTTCAGCAATAAGGATCGGGGACGACACAATAAATATGAAAAATGATCTCACCCGATAACCAGACGAACATATTCCCGCCAGACTCATAATAGAACTAATTGATAGAAACACAATGGCGAGTAAGAAAAGGATGCTATAAACAGCGCCAATATATACACCTATCCCATATGTATGGGAAATAATTTGCAATATAAATGTAAGAATAGAAAAAATAATAGCCAATAACGTTAAGATAAATGCAATTGCAATCATTTCAAGTTTATTATCTTTAATAGACACTCGTTCAGGATATGAATACATAAAACCTCCATGTAAAAATACAATGTGGCACAAGACCTCTTATATTGTAAAGATGAAATCAGTACGGGAAATTTCATGGAGGATATTAATATAATACCCAATCTGCATTACGGCATGCCTTTATTTCATCTGGATAATCACATC
This sequence comes from uncultured Kluyvera sp., assembly GCF_902485085.1. NCBI lineage: Bacteria > Pseudomonadati > Pseudomonadota > Gammaproteobacteria > Enterobacterales > Enterobacteriaceae > Kluyvera > uncultured Kluyvera sp. Next base: position 42,700 of record NZ_CABTJS010000011.1, on the reverse strand, counting down.
ACGCCATCACAACCCGGCACAAATCATGGTTGAAACGCTGGTACTGCGCCTCGTCAATCGGCTGCGGATAGCTCAGCACGATCAGCTCGTGATCGGCGATACCCGCATGATAAGTCGGGTGGGCATGCGGCCACGGGTTGGCGAAGAATCCCATGCTTTCATAGAAGCGCAGACGCTTGTGGGCAATGTCGGTGGTCAGCGGGTCGATTTCCAGAATGGTTTTCGGCGCACGTTCGAGGATCTGTCCTAGCAGACGTTTACCGTAGCCCTGGGAGCGTAGGCTACTGTCGACCGCCAGATGTTCAATGTAGACGTAGCCGTCAAACGCCCAGCATCCGCTCATGCCAATAAACTGCTCACCGTCGAACCACGCTTCCAGCGCGTAGTGCGGGGAGTTGAGTGCTCGCTGTTTAGCGGGGAGTTCGCGCTGTTCGTGCCAGGGGAAGGCTTGAGTGTATAGGGTGTCCAGCGGGGGGAATAGAACGGAGTCGGTTGAGGTGATTTTTTTGGCGGTGAGCATTTTGGGGTTCCGGGAAAAGGACTAGATCTAGCGGGTACCCCCTCACCCCGGCCCTCTCCCCAAAGGGGCGAGGGAGAAAACCAACCGTGCTAGCTGCTCGATCGGTCCCCTCTCCCCCGCGGGGAGAGGGTTAGGGTGAGGGGGGAAAACCCGCTCAGCGCAACATCAGCGAATTACTCCTGCTGCGCTTTCTTCGCCAGCCCATCGAGCAGCTTCTGATGAATGCCGCCGAAGCCGCCATTACTCATCACCAGAATATGGTCGCCAGGCTCGGCGCTCTTCACAATCATATCGGCCAGCGCGTCAACGTCAGCGCTCCAGTGTGCAGGCTGCACGCAGGCTTCCGCCACTTCCGCGACCTGCCACGGAATGTGCTGCGGCTGCAACAGGAACACTTCATCCGCGCGGCCCAGAGACGGCGCCAGGTCGTCTTTGCAGACGCCCATTTTCATGGTGTTCGAGCGTGGTTCCAGCACGGCAATAATTTTCGCGGTACCGCCGACTTTGCCGCGCAGCGCTTGCAGCGTCGCGAGGATAGCCGTTGGGTGATGCGCGAAGTCGTCGTAAACGCAAACGCCGTTAGCTTCGCCACGAAGCTCCAGGCGGCGACGGGCGTTGATAAAGCTGCCCAGCGCGTTGGCAGCATCGGCTGGGGTGACACCGACATGACGCGCGGCGGCAATCGCCATCAGCCCGTTATGCATATTGTGTTCGCCGACCAGGCCCCACTTCACTTCGCCGACTTTTTCACCGTCGAGCAGCACTTCCCACTCGGAGGCATCGGTATTGAGTTTCTTCGCCTGCCAATGGCCCTGTTCGCCCACCAGCTCCTGCTCGCTCCAGCAGCCCATCGCCATCACCTGTTTCAGGTTCGCGTCGTTTTCCGGCAGGATAATGCGACCCTGACCCGGAACGATGCGTACCAGGTGGTGGAACTGTTTCTGGATAGCTTTCAGATCGTCGAAGATGTCCGCGTGATCGAACTCAAGGTTGTTGAGGATCAGCGTACGCGGGCAGTAATGCACGAATTTAGAACGCTTATCGAAGAACGCGCAGTCGTATTCATCGGCTTCAATCACGAAGAACGAGCTGTCGCCCAGACGCGCGGAAACCTCGAAGTTACCCGGCACGCCGCCGATGACGAAGCCCGGCTTGTAGCCGCACTCTTCGAGGATCCAGGTCGCCATACCGGCGGTGGTGGTTTTGCCGTGGGTACCGGCAACCGCCACAACCCAGCGGTCGCGCAGCACGAAGTCGTGCAGCCACTGCGGGCCGGACATGTACGGAATGTTCTTCTCCAGCACCGCTTCTACGCACGGATTACCGCGCGTCATGGCGTTGCCGATGATCACCAGATCCGGCTGCGGGTCGAGCTGACTTGCGTCATATCCCTGAATTAAATCAATGCCTTGCTTTTCAAGCAGCGTGCTCATCGGGGGATACACATTGGCATCCGAACCCGTGACTTCATGACCCAGCGAACGAGCCAGCATCGCCAGACCGCCCATGAAGGTGCCACAAATACCCAAAATATGAATGCGCATACGTCACTATCCTTTTTTTATCTACCTCACATTTTACCCATATGTTTGCCGTCATAGAAATGCATTTAAGGATATTCCGTAGTTTGCTGGCGCGATTCACCTGTGCGAATTTTTTTTATTCTTTGTTAAGATTGTTGCAGTCGTTTTACTCAACATCCACTGTCAGGGAAAGTGTTATGAAAACGTTAGGTGAATTTATTGTCGAAAAGCAGCACGAGTTCTCTCATGCTACCGGTGAGCTCACTGCTTTGTTGTCGGCAATAAAGTTAGGTGCCAAGATCATCCACCGCGATATCAACAAGGCCGGCCTGGTCGATATCCTGGGTGCCAGCGGCGCAGAAAACGTACAGGGAGAAGTACAACAAAAGCTCGATTTGTTCGCAAACGAGAAGCTGAAAGCCGCGCTGCGCGCCCGTGACATCGTCGCTGGTATCGCCTCCGAAGAAGAAGACGAAATTGTCGTATTCGACGGCTGCGAACATGCGAAGTATGTAGTCCTGATGGACCCGCTGGATGGCTCATCTAATATCGACGTTAACGTCTCTGTCGGTACTATCTTCTCTATCTACCGCCGCGTTACCCCAGTAGGCACGCCTGTCACCGAAGAAGATTTCCTACAGCCGGGTAACCGTCAGGTGGCTGCGGGTTACGTGGTTTACGGTTCCTCCACCATGCTGGTGTACACCACCGGCTGCGGTGTGCATGCCTTTACCTACGACCCGTCGCTGGGCGTGTTCTGTCTGTGCCAGGAGCGTATGCGCTTCCCTCAGCGCGGTAGCACCTACTCCATCAACGAAGGTAACTACATCAAGTTCCCGAACGGGGTGAAGAAGTACATCAAGTTCTGCCAGGAAGAAGATAAGTCCACGCAGCGCCCGTACACCTCACGCTACATCGGTTCTCTGGTTGCCGATTTCCACCGCAACCTGCTGAAAGGCGGGATCTACCTGTACCCAAGCACCGCCAGCCACCCGGAAGGGAAGCTGCGTCTGCTGTATGAGTGCAACCCGATGGCGTTCCTCGCGGAACAGGCAGGCGGTAAAGCCAGCGATGGGAAAGAGCGTATTCTGGATATCGTGCCGGAAACGCTGCACCAGCGTCGTTCGTTCTTCGTGGGTAACGACCATATGGTGGAAGACGTTGAGCGTTTGATTCGCGAGTTCCCGGACGCGTAATTCGTCAGAAGTTGGGTGGCCCCTCACCCCGGCCCTCTCCCCAAAGGGGCGAGGGAGAAAACCGGACGGTCCCCTCTCCCCTATGGGGAGAGGGTTAGGGTGAGGGGAAACCTCGCTACGACACCTGCAACCGGAACGACGACATCGCGGCCACCAGAGCCTGCGACTGTTCTTCCAGCGAGCGGGTTGCCGCCGACGATTGCTGCACCAGCGCGGCGTTCTGCTGCGCCGTCTCATCCATCTGGCTCACCGCAATATTCACCTGCTCAATGCCGCGACTCTGCTCCTGCGACGCGCTGGCAATCTCGCGCATCAGCTTGGTCATGCGCATCACTTCGCTGGCAATCTCATCCATGGTTTCCCCCGCCTGCTGCGCAAGGTCACTGCCTTCGCTGACGTGGGTTTGTGAGGCAGAAATCAGCTGACGAATCTCTTTGGCGGCATCCGCACTGCGGCTTGCCAGATTACGCACTTCGCCAGCCACCACCGCGAACCCGCGCCCCTGCTCGCCCGCACGCGCCGCTTCCACCGAGGCGTTCAGTGCCAGAATGTTAGTCTGGAAGGCAATTCCGTCAATCACGCTGAGGATATCGGCGATGCGGTTGGCGCTGCCGGCAATATCCTGCATTTTTTCAATCACATAGCAGACCATTTCGCTGCCGCGATCGGCGGTATCGGACACCTCCTGCGCCAGCTTGTGCGCCTGGTCGGCGTTATCGGCGTTCTGCTTCACGGTGGCGGTGATCTCTTCCATGCTGGCGGCAGTTTGTTCAAGCGACGTCGCCGTCGACTCGGTGCGCTGCGCCAGATGGTTGTTGCCTGCCGTCAGTTCACGGCTGCCAACGTCAATCTGCGAGCTGGCATCGCGCACGCGCATCACCGAATTCATCATCGATTCACGCATGCCGGTAATCGCCACGTTCAGGCGCTTAATCTCCGCACTGCTCGCCTTCAGCGGTGAATGGGTTAAGTCCCCCGCCGCTACTTGCTCCAATTGACCAATCGCCGCCGCCAGCGGTTTAAGCAGCAGGTGGCGCAGTTGCAGCCAGCCCAGCGCCATCACGCCTGCGGTCAGGAGAATGGCGATAACCATCAGTACCAGCACGCGGTTTTTGGTGCTGTGCACCGCCGAGATTTCAATCTGGCCGCGAGACTCGCCCCAGTCCTGGAACGCGCGGATCGCATCGTCAAACTGGCGAGAGACCGGGATCATGGTCTTTTCCAGCAGATCGTAATAGCCGTCGACGTTTTGCTGATTCAGCGCCGCCAGCATTGGCACAATCCCCTGAGTATTGTAGGTCTCAAAGCTTTTCATTACGTTCGCCAACAGCTGCGCGCCGTCGGCGTCATCCATCGAGGAGTGACCCACGTCGGTAATAATCTTCTGCCCCTGGACAACTTCACCGTTGAGGACTTTTACCGCCCTGGTGGCATCATCGAGCATCCCGATTTCCATCAGGCGGACCGCCTGGCTGGCTTCATTACGCGCGCGTAATAACAGCGTGTAACCTTCGTTTAGCTGGGTTATCTGGTCGCTTTGCAGATGGTCAATGCGTTGCAGAGAAGTGGAGCTTTTGGTGAGGGCATAAATGCCGATGCCGCTGACTAAAACCAGCAGCAGGGTCATCACGGCGAGCAGGGACAGCAAGCCGGTACGGATAGAGAGCGTTTTTAGCATCATAGTGTTGTCCGGTAGCAGGGGTACTGTTTGGCGTAAAAATTTAGTATCGGCTGCTACCGGAAAAACATTAGTGTTTCAGGGTGTTAGTCCTTTGTTACTGCCGCGCTTACGCGGGTCACCGCCGCGTTCTGGCGGTTCTCCCACAGCACCGTCAGCGCGCGCTGGAGCGCAATGAAAATAAACAGCAGAATGCCGATGGCGATTTTCGTCCACCAGGAGCTCAGCGTGCCGTCGAAATTGATGTAGGTCTGAATCAGCCCCTGAATGCCAACACCGAACAGCGTGCCGAGCACTGTCCCGACGCCGCCGCTCAGCAGCGTACCGCCAATCACCACCGAAGCAATGGCATCCAGTTCTACCCCAACGCCTGCCAGCGCGTAGCCCGCCTGGGTATAGATGGAGAAGACGATACCGGCGAGCGTCGCCAGCCCGGTCGACAGCATATAGATGCGTACGATGGTGCTGCGGGTCGGAATCCCCATCAGGTTCGCCGAGGTGGCGTTACCGCCGATGGCATACACCTGATTGCCAAAGCGCGTGCGGTGAGCCAGAAAGATCCCCAGAATCACTACCAGCAGCATCAACAGCCCCATCGCGCTCAGGCGACCGCCGCCAGGAATGGTCCACGCCAGCCCGGAGAGGGTATCGTAGAGCGGATGATCGATAGGAATCGACTCCTCGGAAACCAGATAGCTGACGCCGCGCAGGAAGAACATCCCGGCCAGAGTGATGATAAACGCCGGGATCTTCAGAGCATCAATCAGCCAGCCCATAAAGGCGCCGAAGGCGCAGCCCATCGCCAACACCAGCGGGAATGCCACCAGCGGCGACAGCCCCCAGAAGCCAATCGCTTTCGCTAAGAAAACGCCGGTAAAGGCGATCACCGAACCGACGGAGAGATCGATACCGCCGGAGAGGATCACACAGGTCATCCCCACCGCCACAATGCCCAAAAAGGCGTTGTCGGTCAGAATGTTGCAAATCACCCGCGTCGAAGCGAAGCCGGGAAACTGGGTCAGGCAATAGAGATAGCCGAGGATGAACACGCCCAGGGTGATCATCAACGGTAAATTACGTTTTATCATCGCGGCGTACCCTTTTCAGCATCTGAATAAAGCGCGGCGACTGGACGATCAGCACGCACATCACCACCACCGCTTTCACTACCTGATTCAGTTCAGGCGGGAACCCGGAGAGCAAAATACCGGTGTTCATACCCTGAATAATCAGCGCGCCGACCACCGACAGCAGCAGGTTGAAGCGTCCGCCCATCAGCGAGCCGCCACCGATCACCACCGCCAGAATGGCGTCCAGCTCCAGCCATAGCCCGGCGTTGTTGGCATCGGCACCACGAATGTCTGCCGCCACAATGGTACCAGCAATGGCCGCGCAGACACCGCTCAGCACGTAGGCCAGCATCACGACGATGCGGGTATTTACCCCGGCGTTTTTCGCCGCGCGGATGTTAATCCCTACTGCTTCGATAAACATGCCGAGGGCGGTTTTACGCGCCAGCAGCCAAAAAATCACCAGCGTTACCAGCGCGATCATCACCGGCGTCGGGAACAGCAGAAACTTGCCGCTGCCAATCCACGCCAGCGACGGCGAGTCGAAGGTGACTATCTGCCCTGAGGTGATGAGCTGCGCCACGCCGCGTCCGGCCACCATCAAAATTAGCGTCGCCACAAAGGGCTGAATTTTGAGGATGGCGACCAGGATGCCGTTCCACAGCCCGGCCAGCACGCCGGAACCTAGCGCCGCCAGCAGTACCACCGACAGGCTATGCCCGGCCACGGTCATTGAAGCCGCGGTCGCCCCGGCAATCGCCATTACCGCACCCACAGAAAGATCGATCCCGCCGGTGGCAATCACCAGCGTCATGCCAATCGCCAGCAGCGCCACGGGCGCCGCGCGGTTGAGGATATCAATCGGGCTGCCGAACAGGCGGCCATCCTGTAGCGTTATCTGGAAAAAGTGCGGTGCGACAAGACTGTCGACCAGCAGCACCAGAATCAGCGCCGCAATTTGCGGCATGCCCGGCGGCCAGCGAAAACGTCGCGCGGGCTGGCCGGGTTGAGGAACGGATCGAGGCATCACGGTGTACTCCTTAGGCCGCAATAGCGTTCATGATGGCAGGGACGGAGAGCTTATCAAGCGGGATCTCCGCCACCTGTTGGCGATCGCGCATGATGATCACCCGGTCGGCGTAGCCCACCAGCTCTTCCAGTTCAGATGAGATAACCAGCAGCGCCAAACCATCCGCGCAGAGCGTTTCGATCAGGCGAATGATCTCCGCGTGGGCGCCCACGTCGATCCCACGGGTCGGTTCGTCGAGGATCAGGAACTGCGGGCGCGTCAGCAGCCAGCGGGAGAGCAGCACTTTCTGCTGGTTGCCGCCGGAGAGAAACTCCACCGGCTGCTCGGCGCTAGGGGTGCGGATCGCCAGCTGGCGGATAAAACGTTCGGCAATGTCGTTCTGCTCTTTACGCGGAATCGGCCGCAGCCAGCCGCGCTGCGCCTGCAGCGCGAGGATGATATTTTCCCGTACCGACGCGGCGGCAATAATGCCGTCAGTTTTGCGATCCTCCGGGCAGAAACCGATCCCAAGACAAGAGGCCTGATGCGGCGAGCGCAGGGTTTGCGGTTTGCCTTTGATCGTCGCCTGCCCGCTGTCGGCAGGATGAATACCGAAGATCACTTCGGCGGTTTCGGTACGACCCGATCCCAGGAGTCCTGCCAGGCCGACGATCTCGCCAGGGCGAATGTGCAGATCGAACGGGGCGATGGTGCCTTTTTTGCCGTAACCCTCAAACGAGGCGACCGGTTTATCGCTGAGTAACGTACGCCCGGCGCGCTGAAGCGCCTGATGCTCCAGCTCACGGCCGAGCATCATTTTGACCAGTTCTATCTGCGGCAGCTCGCGGGTTTCCCGGCAGCCAACGAACGATCCGTTGCGCAGTACGGTGATCCTGTCGCTGACCGCATAGACCTGATCGAGGAAGTGGGTGACGAAGATCAGGCTGACGCCCTGATCGCGCAGCTGGCGCATCAGGGTGAAGAGCATCTCCACTTCTTTGGTGTCGAGGCTGGCGGTAGGTTCGTCGAGGATCAGCACTTTTGCCGAGAGATCGATAGCCCGGCAGATAGCGACGATTTGCTGCATCGCGACAGAGAAGCGGTTTAACGGCTCGCGCACGTCGAGAGAGAAGCCATAAGAGGCCATCAGCGCGGTGGCGCGCTTTTCCATCTCTTTGCGCTGGATAAAACCAAAGCGTTTGGGTTCACGGCCAATAAACAGGTTATCCGCCACCGACATGTTCGGCAGCAGGTTCACTTCCTGGTAGACGGTACCAATGCCCAACTGCTGGGCATGGGCGGTATTTTTGGGATTGATTTGCTGGCCTTCCAGCCAGATGCTGCCGCTGTTGGCATGGTAGACGCCGGTCAGCGCTTTGATGAGCGTGGATTTTCCCGCGCCGTTTTCGCCGAGCAGCGCCATGATTTCACCGCGCCGCAGGCTGAAGTTGACGTTATCCAGCGCTTTCACGCCGGGAAAGTACTGGCAGAGCCCCTCGGTGCGGAGGATTTCCGGGTTGGTTTCAGTGGTCATGGTGCGCTCCCCCTCACCCAATACATTGTGCCTGACTTGCAACCCGCACCGCTCAGCTCCCTCTCCCTTTCAGGGAGAGGGTTGGGGTGAGGGTACCCGCCGCTTAATAGCCCATATTTTTCTTCTTCTCTAACTCTTCTTTCGCCGTATCCGGCAGATACAGCGTCGATTTGGTCAGCGTCACTTTTTCCGGCATGGTGCCGTCTTTCTTGAATTTCTCCAGCGCATCAAACGCCGGGCCGGCCATATTCGGGGTCAGTTCGACGCTGGCGTTCGCTTCACCGGCGATCATCGCTTTATAAATATCCGGTACGCCGTCAATCGAACCGGTCAGAATGTCTTTGCCCGGCTTCAGCCCAGCCTCTTTAATGGCCTGGATAGCACCGATCACCATGTCATCGTTATGGGCGTAAACCATGCAGATGTTCTTGCCGTTGTTCTCCGCCTTGATAAAGCTTTCCATGACCTCTTTGCCCTTACTGCGCGTAAAGTCGCCGGACTGGGAGCGGATAATTTTGATGTTGGACGCTTTAGAAATCGCGTCGGCGAAGCCTTTCTTACGGTCAATCGCCACGCTCGCCCCCACCGTCCCTTGCAGCTCAACGACGTTACACGGTTTGCCGTCGACGGTTTTAATCAGCCATTCACCAATCAGCTGGCCTTCCAGCACGTTGTTAGCGGTGACCGTGGTCATGTAGAGAGATTTGTCTTTGACATCAATGGAGCGGTCGAGCAGGAAGACCGGGATCTTGGCCTCTTTGGCTTCCTTCAGCACCGGTTCCCAGCCTGTCGCCACAACCGGTGCGATAAAGATGGCATCCACACCCTGAGCGATAAACGAACGCACCGCTTTAATCTGGTTTTCCTGCTTTTGCTGGCCGTCGGCAATCTTCAGGGTGATACCGCGTTTTTCCGCTTCCTGCTTCGCAACGTTGGTTTCCGCCGCGCGCCAGCCGGATTCAGATCCGACCTGCGAAAATCCCACCGTTAATGGAGCAGCCATGACCATAGACGACATGGCTGCGGAAACTGCTGTGACAAGAAGTAAGCGCTTCCACATAGAGATATCCTCGTAGGGTTATTGTTGGTCAAATATTCATCTGCGGAAAAACTATAGACAATAGGGTATGTAACGGAATGCGTTACATCACACTTCAAAAAAGTAAATTATTTGTTAATTAGCAGCGGGCGTCAGAGCACAGGAAGGAGTAGGTGTCGCGCACCCATTGATGGCAATCGATTTTGTGTTTTTTTTAACCGCATCACCGTCATTTTTTATCGTGATGTAAACGCTTTCATGATTTTATTCATGATGCGGCTGTGTTTATGGATTTTTCTGCTTTAAGAAGGCGCTGAAAAGGCCAGGTTCCAGGGAGAGAGACGTAAAACAGGTCAAGACTTTCCCGACGAGTTGGCTATAATACCGGGCACTAGTTTGCCATACATTCTAAAGGAAACAGACATGAGCTTACTCAACGTCCCTGCGGGTAAAGATCTGCCGGAAGATATCTACGTTGTCATCGAAATCCCAGCTAACGCAGATCCTATCAAATACGAAGTCGACAAAGAGAGCGGCGCGCTGTTCGTTGACCGTTTCATGTCCACCGCGATGTTCTATCCGTGCAACTACGGTTACATCAACCACACCCTGTCTCTGGACGGTGACCCGGTAGACGTTCTGGTCCCAACCCCGTACCCACTGGAGCCAGGTTCCGTCATTCGCTGCCGTCCAGTTGGCGTGCTGAAAATGACCGACGAATCCGGTGAAGATGCGAAACTGGTTGCGGTACCGCACACCAAGCTGAGCAAAGAATACGATCACATCAAAGATGTGAACGACCTGCCAGACCTGCTGAAAGCGCAGATCACCCACTTCTTCGAGCACTACAAAGACCTCGAAGCAGGCAAATGGGTTAAAGTTGACGGTTGGGACAATGCTGAAGCGGCTAAAGCTGAAATCATTGCTTCCTTCGAACGCGCGAAGAAATAATATTTTTCGAGCGTGACAAAACACCGCCTTCGGGCGGTGTTTTTGTTTGTGCGAGTCCCGGCGGCGCTTCGCTTGGCCGGGCTACCTGGTTCACGCAGCTCCGGAATAAAAAAACAACGCCACCCCCAGGGTGGCGTTGCCGTATTCAATACTGGTCTTTATCCAACCAGTTACCGCTTTCTATCAGCTTCAGCCCGTCGACCGGGCGCTGATAGACATACATCCAGGCACTACCGTAAGGCGTCTGGATGAGATGACGTGCATATTCACCCGCTTTGGTGCGCAGCGCATCCAGTTCGGCCAGCGTCGATGCGTCAATTCGATAAACTTCACCGTGTACCGTGCCTTCACCTGGCACCGCGCCTGGATAGTGGCCCAGGCTGTACAGTTGATAATCGAAAACGCTGTGATCGCCCAGCCACTGGGCGTTCGTCATCCAGTGGCTGTTGCCTTGTTTGCGCCGTAAACTGCCGTACACAAATATTCGCATTGCTAAAACTCAAACTGATAGAGCAAATCGAGCGCCTGGTCTACGCCAGACACCGCTTCCAGATACAGCTTAGGCATCAGGCGATAGCGTAACGTGAGCGTCGCTAACGAGTCAAAGATCCCAACGCCATATTTCACCTGCAGACCCGGCAATACGTAACCACTGACCACCACCTGGGAGGAATCACCCACCCCTTGTGTATCGAGAGCCAGATTACTTACGCCAAACGTCTCGCCGATTTTACCCACAAGCTGACCACTTTGTGCAACCCCCATACCAATAAGCATAGATGTCATTGCCGCACTGTCACTCTGACCGCTATCCAGCCCCTGTCCACGAACCAGGTAAGAGAGCGCTTCCTGCTGTGACATCGCCGGGTCGGAGAAGACTTCTGCCTTAGGCTGATCGGCGCTGCCGGTGACGCGAACGCCAGCGATAACATCGTTTTCTGTCGATTCCGGGTTACGAATCGCTTCGATGTTGAGCAGCGGCTGATCCGGCGGACCGGAGAACAGCAGTTCGCCTTTACGCACGATCAAGTCCTGGCCATAGGCGTGGAAACGCCCTTCCGGAATATTAATCTGGCCGTTCAGGCCCAGCCCCTGTTTATCCTGCGCTACCTTCAGGTCGCCGGTCAGGCGCGCTTTCAGCCCGAAGGCATCAAGACGGACGTTGTTGCCAACGTGGATATTCAGGTTGCTGTTGATAGGAATCGACGCAGACTGCGTTTTCTCCGGCTTGAGGTCGCTGTTGAGCATCACCTCGTCGCTGGAAACGCCCACAGCGCTTTCCGGCACCTCTTTCACCACAATACGCGCCCATGGGATATCGACGTTGCCATCCAACGTAAACAAGCTTGGCGTGGCGTTAAAGGCGATATCCGGCGACACATCAAGGCGCACCATCGGCGGCACGGTAATACGCACCCGGCTGCCTTTTGCGGCGATGCGCGCCCGCCAGTAGTCGATTTGCCGCCAGTCCGCATCGCCGTTCAGGCTGATTTGCCCCTGCTGGGTGCGAATATCGCCCTGCAACGTCGAGCTGGCACCGTTGAAGTTCATGGTTATCTGGCTTGGCTGCATATCAAACGGCATAAAGTTGCCGTCGACGTCGATACCGTTCAACTGCATCTGCCCGAAGAGCAGCGGGCTCATCGCATTACCGCCGAGACGCAGGTTCGCGTTGAGCTTACCTTCCGCCTTTTCACCGCGGGAGAAGATAGGGTTAATCATCGCCAGCGAGAAGTTACGAATATTGACGTTGCCGCCAAGGTTGCGACGCCCCTGCGGGTCGGTCACCTGCACCTGACCGTCAAGTTGGCCGTTATTGGTCAGACGGATAAGCCAGCCTAGCTCCGCGCGGTTGTTATGCAGGTCTGCGTTCAGGTTCAGCGTGTCAAAGGCCACCGGCAGCGGCGCATTGTTGACGATTTGCGTCACCTTCACGTTGCGCCCGGAGAGCGTCACTTTACCCTGTGGAAGCCCCTCTTTGGTGGTGTCCCAGGTGACGTCCGCATTACCGCTGAACACGCCGCTCGCCTGCGTCTCTTCCGGCATAAACGGTTTGAGCATCGCGAGATCGAAGCGGTTGAGGTTTACTATCGCATGGCCTGCGGCACCGGCATCAATCGTCTGCGGTACGCACAGTTCGGCGTTCGGGTTCACCCAGCAATGCGGCCCGATGCTGATTTTCTGCTCGAGGTTGCGGTAGTCCAGCGCGATATCGCGGTTAACCGACCACGGGCCAACCGGGGTCTGGAAGCGCGTATTGCTGAGCGCGCCCTTCCAGCGTTCTTCTTTGCGGTCAAAACTGCCCGACAGCGCCAGCTGGCCGGAGACCGGCTCGCCCTGAATCTGCAACTGCAAGGCGTGCTGCTTCTCGTTGCCTTTGGCCGCCAGGTGCACCAGGCCGATATTCACGCCCGGCTGCGCAATGCGTTCCACGCGCACATCGAGGTTCCCGGCAATCTGATCGGTCGATTTGACCTCGCCGTCCACGCGCACCTGAGCAATCGACAGCTCCTGCCAGCGTAGGCCGCGCGCGGTGATATCCGCCAGTAACTGCGGCGCGTCGACGGTGCCACGAATTTTCACCAGCCCTTTCGCTGTGCCGCCAAGACCCGGCAGCATGTTGTCGAGCTTCGGCGCATCAATGTTGGCGTCCAGGTTGAGGTCTTTTACCCCCAGTTCGCCTTTCACGTCGGCGGTGTTATTGCCCAGCGCCACGTGCAGGCCGGGAATGGTCCACTGCATGTAGCTGTTACCGCGTACGGAACCCTCGACGTTCACCTTGTTCTGCTTCACGTTGCCGGTGATTTTCACCTCCGGCACGTTCATCTGCCAGGTGCCGCCGTACAGGCTGCCGTTGGTTTTAATCAGGCCGTCCAGCTTCGACGGCCAGTCCGGTGCCACCTTAGCGGTGTTGATGCCGCGAAGCGCCAGTTCGCCGCGCCAGCTTATCGCCTGCTGCCAGTCAAGCAGCGCGGTCAGTTCGGTTTTGCCTTCCAGCGCCGCTACGGTGAGCTTGTCGAGGCTCACCTGCCGCTCGTTGCCTTTCGCGTCGATGGTGATATCCGCTGGCGGCACGCCCTGCCCTTTCACCGCGGTGCGGAATGACAGCGTATAGTCAGTCATCTTGCCGCCGAGCTTCATTTTCAGGTCATCGGCCTGGAACTGCTTCTCGCCGGTAAACGGCCAGTAGAGCTGTTTACTGTTCACTTCAAGATTAAACGGCAACCCGGCTTCCGCCAGCTGCGCCTGGGCACGAAGGGAAACATCTACCGGGCCGGAGAGATTAACCCCGACCTCAAGCTGTTTACGCACCTCACCGCCCACTTTCAGCTTCACTTTCTCGCCCTTCAGCGGGTCCATGTTCAGCGTACTGTTGAGCGTGATGTCTACCGGCCAGTCATTAATCAACTGCGCGGTACCGCTGGCGTTCACCGTGCCCTGGCTGGAATCAACGTCCAGCGCGTCGAGCTTCATGTTGCCGTCGATGCTGCTTACCTTCAGCAGCATTTTGTAGACCGTCAGGTCGGTGTCGCCGGTAATGCGCAGCTGTTCGCCGCTAAAGGATTCAACGTTCAGGTTCAGCGGCAGATGCACATCGGCCATTTCCGGCAGCACCGGCTTGGAGAACAGCTCGGTCATGGTTTCGCCGAGCGGTTTTTCCTGCGGCTGCGGGTTGTCGATTTTCGGCTCAACCACCTCTTTTTGCGCCACGTCGGCTACTTTCGGTAGGGCAATCAGCAGCCCTTGCAGCGTGGTCGGCGTGAGGGTCAGGTTTTTCTCCTGCCACTGAAGGCCGCTGGTGAAATCCATCACCGACACCGTGGTGTCATCAATCTTGATATTGACGTTGTTAAGCGCGAAACGCTTGAGGCTAATCGGGTACGGCGTGGAGAGGTTCAGCGGGCCGCTGTCCTCCTCTTTGACCGGCGCGGCGGGCGGCATTTTGCTACTGTCGATAGCCACGTTGATGTTGCTGAGCGCAATATCATTCACGCACACGCTGCTGTGCCACAGGCATTTCAGATCCACCGCCAGGTGAAACTCCCCGGCGTCTACCGCTACGCCCGGCTGGGTGTAGCGGACGTTTTTCAGCGTCAGATCGCGCCAGCCGCCGGTGACTTTGCCAATTTCCAGCCCCGGCACCCAGCGGTTTGCCGCGTTAAACAGCAGATGTAACCCTGTCGTCGTGCCAACCAGGAATCCGACGATCCCCACCAGCAATACGAGAAAAATCAGCACACCGAGGCTTATTTTCTTCCATAACGTCATAGTTCAGGCCCCAGTCCAATGTAAAACTGCAATCCATGTTCATCTTTGTCGCCCACCGGAACGGCGAAATCGAGCTTGATTGGCCCCACTGGCGACTGCCAGCGTACGCCGACGCCCGCGCCTTTTTTCCAGTCGCTCTGGCGAATATCGCTGACCGCTTCACCGCCATCGACAAACACCGCGCCCCACCACTTCCCGGTCACGTTGTACTGATACTCGAGCGAGCCGGTAGCCAGTTTCGATGCACCGATCAGCTTGCCTTTATCGTCGCGCGGGGCGATCGATTTGTATTTATAGCCGCGAATACTGCGGTCGCCGCCGGCGAAGAAGCGCAGATCCGGCGGTACGCGATCAAAGTCACCGGTTTCAATCCAGCCGAGGTTGCCGCGCATCACGAAGCGATGGCGGTCGTAGAGCGTACGGATCCAGACGTTTTGCGCCTGAATAACGGAGAAGTCGACGTCCGAACCCCAGGCGGTGTTGGAGTAGTCGATCGAGTAGCGCTGGGAATCGCCCCAGGTCGGCATCAAACCGCCGCGCGAGCGGGTTCGGCTGATTGAGACGCCTGGATAGAACAGCATGGTGGTGTTGGTGACATCCGCCTGGGTAAAGTGGTCGAGGCTCCAGCGCAGGTTAATGGCGCGCTGCCAGCCGCTCGACAGGTCCCAGAAACGCGAGACCGCAAGCGTGGTGGAATCGGCTTTGGTGTCGTTGAGGTCGGTGCTTTTGAAACCGCCCTGCACCAGATAATACTGTTCCAGCGGGTTCTTCAGCAGCGGAATTTTATAGCTGAAATCCAGCTGCTGTTCCGGCGCCGACACGCTGACGCTGGTCGTCAGGCTGTGGCCGTAGGAGTTCACCCACGGTTTTCGCCACGAGGCTTTCACTCGTGGCCCGACGTCGGTGGAGTAGCCGCCACCCAGTTCAACGGTGTTTTCGCTGCGCGGCGAGACGACGCCATGCAGCGGTAGCACCTTCGTTTTCCGGGATTTAGCGAACTCCGGCGCGACCACCACCGAGTTAAACCAGCCGGTGGCGGAAAGACGGCGGTTAAGTTCAGCCAGGTCGCTGGACTGGTAGTAATCCCCCTTTTTGAACGGCACCAGACGCTGCAGGTACTCTTCGCGGATCTGCGAGCCTTCAAAGGTGACATCACCAAAGCGGTAGCGCTCGCCGCTATCGTAGTCGATATCCCAGAATGCCTGATGACGGTCGAGCGACACGCCGAGCTGGCTCTTGTTAAACTCGCTATCAAAGTAGCCTTTGCGCAGCGCCACGCTGGTTAACGAACTTTTAAAATGGTCATAGTCGCTGTGATTCAGGACAGTGCCAATTTTAGGCCGGTTTTGCAGCAGCGCCAGATAGTCGCTGTCGGTTCGCGCACCGCCGCGCAGAATCACATCGGTGCCGCCGATAAGTACCGGCTCGCCTGGCGTCACTTTTGCCAGCAGCACCTGACGGCCTTTGGCTGGCGGTGGCTTAAGTTCGAAATCGATGGTCGGCTCATAGTAGCCGAGGGCCTTCAGCCCTTCACGAATAGCATCATCTACGCGCGCGCGAAAGCGACGATCGGGCGTCACCTCATCGCTGTCGATCGTGGAAAGCTGCGCACGTACGTTTTTTTGTAACTCGCCTGAGAGCCCTTCAACCTGCAGACGGATGTTTGCTGCACTGGCAACACCGCTGGTCAGCAGCAAGCTCACCAAACATAACTGGCGGATTTGTCGCACATTTTCTCCTGAATATCCTTGTTCCCACCCCAACGGGAAACGAAAGTCCGCTCCGCGGCCACGACTGCGTTTTCGCCAAAATTACGCTCTAAGAACGCACGGCATTCAACGTCAGCTTAAAAAACCCACTCTTTGTCGGGTTGAAATAAAGACAGAGCCCCAAATTATTCTTATGTTTAAACTTAGACGTATTCGGCGCGTTTATTGTGTTAAAAGACACGCCCGGTTACAACCTTAACGGAAATTACCGTTCACCGGAGGCCTATCCCATGAGTCTAGCTGATAAAAAACACCTTGTATCTCAATCGGATGCATTGCCAGGAAGAAATACGCCGATGCCGGTCGCCACGCTCAATGTCGTGACAGAACACTCAATGACCAACGTTCCGGAGGGGATGGAGGTCGCATTATTCGCCATGGGCTGCTTCTGGGGCGTCGAACGTCTGTACTGGCAGACACCCGGTGTGTACAGCACCGCAGCAGGCTATACCGGCGGCTTTACGCCTAATCCCACCTACCGCGAAGTGTGCAGCGGGCAGACCGGGCATGCCGAAGCCGTGCGCGTGGTTTATGACCCGACGGTGGTCAGCTATAGCGACCTGCTGAAAATTTTCTGGGAGAACCACGACCCGGCGCAGGGGATGAGACAAGGAAACGATCAGGGTACGCAGTATCGTTCGGCGATTTACCCCCTCACGCCGGAGCAAGAGCAGGAGGCGCATGCCAGCCTGAAACAGTTCCAGGACGCGATGAAGAGCTCAGGAGATGCGCGAACCATCACCACCGAAATCGCCAACGCCAAGCCATTCTACTATGCCGAGGATGAGCACCAGCAGTACCTGTACAAAAATCCGCACGGCTACTGCGGCATCGGCGGGATTGGCGTATGCCTGCCTCCACAGTTGCAGGGTTAATCGTCCAACGCCACGCGCGCCGCATGTCGCGTGGCATTTGCCACCGTCCCGAAGTCCATGACTTTCCCCTGTAGTAACAGGTTGTAGACCGGCGACTGAGGTCGGTTAAGCCGCGTTTGCAGCAGATGCACGGCCTCAATGCCCAGGTCACGGCAAGGGACGCGAATACCGGTCACCGGCGCGGTCAGGCTATTTTCCAGATTCCACGTAAAATCGGTGGTGATAAGAGAGATATCCTCCGGTACGCGCAGCCCGTGGTGCTGCAACGCCTTCATCACCCCCTCGGTCATACTCGTGCTGTTGGGGAAAATAACATCCGGCCACTGCGCACGATCGTGCGTCTCCAGCCACGTATTCAGCGCCCGCTCCGCTTCCTCCGCCGTGAACCACTCGGTGACCAGCAGGTCGTGCTGAGGGTTGAAAGGAACGTGGTGATAGCGATAGGCCTCTTTAATCCCATCCAGCCGGGCATAGAGCGTCTCCCTGCGCAGGCAGGTCATCGTCAGCACGCGCCGATGCCCTTGTTCAAAGAGATAACGCATCGCGGTAAAGCCGATAGCCCGGTGGTCAGGCGAGACGCAATCCAATGCCATTTCCCGGTCAATTGAGTTAATCAACACGCAGGGCTTATTCAGCGTACTGGCCAGCTTGAGGATCGTGGGGTCATCCGTGCCGATGATCACCACGGCATTGATGCTCTTCTGACCGGCTTTTTCGAGGAATAATTTTACGTCTGCGTGCTGCTCTTCCAGCGCGCAGTGGGTGATCCAGACATCATGCGGCGCACTGGCTTCGGCAATCCCTTTAGTGACTTCCAGATAAAAGGTATCGCCTCGCCCCTGAAACGTGCGCTCTGGGGCAAACACGGCGATGCCGTTAATCAGCAGCCGCCCGTTGGCCAGCGAGTCCAGCACTCCTAGCTGGCGAGCGCATTGCACAATCGCCTCTCGCGCCTTTTCGCTGGTATAGGATTTGCCGCTCAGCACCCGGGAAACGGTGCTAATGGAGTAGCCGGTTCGGGCGGCAATTTCATCCATTTTTAGCTTGCCTGGCATTGTGTGACCTCGCTCGCAATCATATTTTGCAAATTTTTGCAGATGCAGTTCGCTGATTTTAAAACCCATTTTCACTTTCCCGCCCATATTCCTGTTCGGCCTGCGAGCATTCTCACAAATTCCGTTTGTCCGCGTTATCCGCCTTCCCTATTTTCAGACTTCAGTCATTCCTATCACGGTTAAGGTGCAACATGGATAAGGTGCGTTTCGGCATTATTGGCGTGGGTAACATTGGTACCCTTCACGCCCGTTACCTGATGGCAGGTACGGTGAAAGAGGCCTGCCTGACGGCAGTGTGCGATAACGATCTCAGCAAGCATCCGGCTATTCGCCAGCTTGTTGGCGACGGCATAACCCTATTCGACGATGCCGAAACCATGCTGAAAAGCGGGCTGATAGACGCGGTTATCGTCTCCACCCCGCATTACGATCATCCGGGCCTGTCGATGATGGCGATGCGCCACGGCATCCATACCCTTTGCGAAAAACCGGCCGGGGTTTACACCGCCCAGGTGCGTGAAATGAACGAATACGCCCGCGGCTGCAACGTGGTGTTCGGCATGATGTTCAACCAGCGCCCTAACCCGCTGTATCAGAAAGTGAAAGATCTGATCGACAGCGGCGAGCTGGGCGAACTGCGCCGCTCTAACTGGATTATCACCAACTGGTATCGCTCACAGAGCTACTACAACTCCGGCGGCTGGCGTGCCACCTGGAAGGGTGAAGGCGGCGGCGTGCTGCTCAATCAGGACCCGCATCAGCTCGACCTCTGGCAATGGCTGGTCGGCATGCCGGTGCGCATGCGCGCGTTCTGCCAGTTCGGTAAGCATCGCGATATTGAAGTGGAAAACGACGTCACCGCCTACGCCGAGTACGCCAACGGCGCCACCGGGGTCTTTATTACCACCACGGCGGAAGCGCCGGGTACCAACCGCCTGGAAATCACCGGCGATCGCGGCAAGGTGGTAGTAGAAGAAGGTCGCCTGCGCTTCTGGCGTCTGCGCGAGTCCGAACCAGAATTCAACGCCCGCTGGCAGAACGGCTTTGGCGAGCCGGAATGCTGGGAGGTGGTAATCCCCACCCCGCCGGAAAGCAGCGAACACCACGTGGTTACCGCCAACTTCTGCGACGCCGTGCTGCACGGTAAACCGCTGATTGCCCCGGGTACCGACGGCATTCGCGGCCTGACGCTCTCCAACGCCATGCACCTCTCCACCTGGACCGACGACTGGGTCAACCTGCCGTTTGACGAGGCGCTGTTTAAAAAGCTGCTGGACGAGCGCATCGCCACCTCCGTTGAAAAACAGGTCGAAAGTAAAACGCTGGATGCCTCCGGCACCTGGTAATCCGCATCAGGAGAGACACATGTTACGCATTGCTATCGTGGGAACCGGGAACATCTCCCACAACCATATTCAGGGCTATCAGGAATTTGCCGACCGCTGCCAGATAGTCGCGCTGGTCGATATCTACCCGGAGAAGGCGCAGGAGAAGAAAGAGCGCTACGGGCTGACCAACGCCACGGTGTTCAGCAGCCACCAGGCGCTGCTGGAGTCTGGTCTTGAGGTAGATATTGTCGATGTCTGCACGCCGCCGTACGTCCATGCGGAAATCAGCATCGATGCTTTAAACGCCGGTAAGCACGTGCTGTGCGAGAAGCCGATGGCCGCCTCGCTGGAAGAGTGCGACGCGATGATCGCGGCCCAGAAGGCCAGCGGTAAAATCCTCTCGATCATCGCCCAGAACCGCTTTACCGACGCCTTCTGGCGTTTAAAGCAGGTGGTCGATTCCGGAGAACTCGGGAAAATCTGCCACGCACAGGTGGACTCATTCTGGTGGCGCGGCCACTGCTACTACGACTTGTGGTGGCGCGGCACCTGGGAAAAAGAGGGCGGCGGCTGCACCCTGAACCATGCGGTGCACCATATCGATGCCATCCAGTGGATGCTCGGCTTCCCAACCGAGGTGGTGGCGATGATGACCAACGTCGCCCACGATAACGCCGAAGTTGAAGACCTTTCCGCCGCCATTTTCCGCTACAGCAGCGGCGCGCTGACGCAGTTAACCGCCTCGGTGGTGCATCACGGCGAAGACCAGAAGATCGTGATTCAGGGCGACAAAGCGCGTATTTCCGCGCCGTGGGACGTGTGGGCCAGCGTGTCCGCCGATAATGGCTTCCCACAGGAGCAGCATAACGGCGAGCTGGAAGCGCGGCTCGACGCCCTCTTCCGCAATACGCCGAAGCTCAAATACACGCTGCATACCGGGCAGATTAACGATCTGCTGAATGCGGTGGAGCAGCGCGGCGAACCGCTGATTGACGGCGTGCAGGGTAAACGCTCGCTCGAGCTGATTACCGCTATCTATCAATCTTCCATTACCGGGCGCGTGGTGACGCTGCCCGTCAGCCCGGATGAGCCCTGGTATAAAACCGGTGGTCTGGTCTCCCTCGCCCCGCACTTCTACGAGAAGGCGGCATCGGTCGAGAACTTCAGCGAAGTGGGCGCAATTCCGTTGGGTAAAGATTTGGACAAAGGAGCATAAACATGAGCATCAAAGACGGTATGAACTACGCCCCGGTGGGCAAACCACAGCCAGTTGTTGGCCAGGGTGAGTTTATTATTGCGGCGGCGGCGTTAGACCACGGTCATATCTACGGGATGTGTAATGGCCTGATAGAAGCCGGTGCGACGCTGAAATGGGTTTATGACCCAGACCCAGCGAAGGTCGACAAGTTTGTGCAGCAGTATCCGCAGGCGCAGGTTGCGCCAACGCTGGAAACGATTTTAAACGACGGCAGCGTCCAGCTTGTTGCCGGGGCGGCGATTCCGTCCGAGCGCTGCGCGCTGGGGCTGAAAGTGATGGATGCCGGGAAAGACTACTTCACCGATAAAGCCCCGCTGACCACGCTGGCGCAGCTTGAAGCCGCGAAGCGCAAAGTGGCGGAAACCGGCCGCAAATATGCGGTGTACTACAGCGAGCGCCTGCACGTGGAAAGCGCGGTCTTTGCCGGGCAGTTAGTTGCCGAGGGCGCAATTGGCCGCGTTATGCAGACGCTGGGAGTCGGCCCGCACCGCGAAGGTACCGGTCGCCCTGACTGGTTCTACGAGAAAGAATTCTTCGGCGGCATTCTGTGCGACATCGGCAGCCACCAGATTGAGCAGTTCCTGTTTTATACCGGCAACAGCGATGCGCGCATCGTGGCAAGCCAGGTTCGCAACGTAAACCATCCGCAGTATCCGCAGTTTGAAGATTTCGGCGATGCCATGCTGGCGGGCGACAACGGCGCCACCGGCTATTTCCGCTGCGACTGGTTTACGCCAGATGGCCTCTCCAGTTGGGGCGACGGCCGCTTAACCCTGCTCGGCACCGACGGCTATATCGAAATCCGTAAATACGTCGACATCACCCACGGCGAGCAGGACGTGGTGTATCTGGTCAACAAAGAGGGCGAGTTCCGCTATCCGGTGGCGGGCAAAGTGGGCTTCCCTTATTTCGGTGAGCTTATCCGGGACTGCCTGAACCGCACCGAAAACGCCATGACCCAGGCGCACACCTTTAAAGCGGCCGAGCTATGCGTCAAAGCGCAGATGCTGGCGAACGCGGTGGAATAACGGGAGGCACCAATGAACACACGTCATGTCGCCATTATCGGCTGCGGTGCTATCCATACCTGCCACGTAGACGCGCTGCGCCATGTGCCGGGCGTTGTCCTGCGGGCGATTGTGGATAGTGATAGTGCCAAAGGAAGCCAGCTTGCGGCCAACTACGGCTGTCATTTTTATCAGGACTACCGCGAGATGCTGCTGGATGACGCCATTGACGTGGTACATATCTGCACGCCGCACTACCTGCATAAACCAATGATCCTTGCCGCGCTGGCGGCCGGAAAACAGGTTTTCTGCGAGAAACCGGTGGTGATGAACCCGCAGGAGGTGATTGAGATACAGGCAGCGGCTGAACGCCACCAGCGCCGCGTCGGCGTCTGCTACCAGAATCGCCTGAACCCCACTAGCCTGGCCATTGAGCGCTGCATTGCCGACGGCACGCTGGGCCGCCTGCGTGCCATCAAGGCGGTGCTCACCTGGTCACGATCCGGGGATTACTATGCCGCCAGCCCGTGGCGCGGGAGCTTTGCCACCGAAGGCGGCAGTTTGTTGATTAATCAGGCGATTCATACGCTGGATCTGATGCAGTGGTTTGGCGAAGGGGTCAAGAGCCTGAAAGGGGTCGTCGACAGCGCACTGTTGGCCGACGAGATTGAAACCGAAGACAGCGCCATGGTCACTCTGCGTTTCAACAATGGCGCGCGCGGGCTGTTTTACGCCAGCAACTGCCATATCAGCGACTCGCCGCTGCTGCTGGAGCTGGAGTTTGAACAGGGAATGCTGCGCTTGACGGACAACGTGCTGTGGCAGGTCTGCGGCGATGAACGCACGCAGCTTGCCAGCGACGCTGCGCCCGACGGCATCGGCAAAAGCTACTGGGGAATCGGCCATCGGCTGGCCATTCTCCACTTTTACCAGGCATTAAACGATCCCGCTAGCGCAGACTACTGCGATATTGCTGAGGCGGCCAAATCATTACAGATGGTTAATGCCATTTACCAATCGTCACTATTGAGGAAATGGGTGAATATAGAGTAGCGATCGTCATCCGATTTTTCCTGCTGTCAATAATATACAGTGCGGGGGTAACTCTGCACTGAAACCCTACCAGTACAGGAATAATAATATTATGGTTAAACCAACTGAACGTCGCGTTGGCTATGGCACTGCCATTGGCTACGGCGTCACTGATTTATTTGGCGGCGGCGCATTTGCCGTTATAGGAACCTGGCTTTTATTTTTTTACACCACCTATTGTGGCCTGAGCGTTTTAGAAGCGGGGTCAATCTTTGCTATCGCTCGTATTATTGACGCTATTCTGAGTCCAGTGATGGGCTATATCACGGATAACTTTGGTAATACCTGGCTTGGCCGCAAGTTTGGCCGTCGTCGCTTTTTCCTGTTGATAAGCTCCCCGCTGATGTTTCTCTACGCGCTGTTGTGGATTACCGACATGAACTATTGGTACTACCTGGGCACCTATCTTTCCATCGAACTGCTCTCTGCAATGGTGCTGGTGCCGTGGGAAACCTTGTCCGCCGAAATGACCAACCGCTTTAGCGAGCGTACGCGCCTTTCAGGCGTGCGTATGATGTGCTCCGCGCTCGGCGGTTTTCTGGCGGTTTCCGTGCCGGGTATTATTATGCAGTACACCGGTAAAGATAATTCGTTCACCTACACCTTAACCGGGATTGTTTTTGCGACCATTTATTGCGTCGCGGTATTTACCACCTGGGCTTGTACCTGGGAAGCAAAAGACGTTCGTGAAGAATATGAATTCCAGCCGGATAATCAGCGCGGCGGCGGCCTTTTTAGCCATTTAAAATATCTGGTTATTGACCTTATATCTTCATTCAAAATCAGAATATTTCGTCAGCACATTCTGATCTATATTTGTTCATTTACCGCCATGGATGTTTTTGGTTCGGTATTTACCTATTACGTGGTTTACGCATTACATCACGATACCGAAATGGTTTCCGGGCTATTAAGTATTGCCGCTTTTGTTTCGATTCCCGGCACCTTCGGCTTTATGATGCTGATGAATAAATTTAACCTCACCCCTTCCGCGGCGCTGAGGCTTTCGTACGGCAGCATTATGGTGGTGCTGGCGTTCCTGTTTATCATCTATATCGGTAATTTGCAGGTGCCGACGCTGCTGTTCTCCGCCGTGTTTGTGCTGCTGGGTCTGGCGAAGGCCGGGCTGTACTACATTCCCTGGAATATCTACAGCTTTATCCCTGATGTGGATGAGATTGTTACCCGCCAGCGCCGTGAGGGGATTTTCGCGGGCGTAATGGTGCTGACGCGCAAAAGCACCGTCGCGCTGGCGATTATGCTGATTGGTATCGTGCTGGAGGAGAGCGGTTTCGTAAAAGGCGGCGGCGCACAGCCTGCCAGCGCCCTGCATGCAATCATCGGCCTGATGGTGTTTGCCACCGCCGGGATGCTGGCCGTGAGCTTCTACATGACCTATCGCTTTAAGCTGACGCAAAAAACGCACAGCCTGCTGATTAAAGAGGTGGCACGGCGGAAGCTCGGGGGAAACGCGGAGGACTGTGACCCAGAGACGCGTCAGGTGATTATGGCATTGACGGGATATGCGTATAACGAGGTCTGGGACGCGAAGCCGCGGGGGCACGAGAAAGGCAAATCGCTCGCCACCAGTGGATAACCTCAGGTAACAAATGTCACACCGTAGGCCGGGTAAGTGAAGCACCATCCGGCCTACCGCTCCCCCATCTAAACAAAATGTGACCTCTGGCGGCTTTACAGTGCTTTACGCTATACTAACCGCTGAAATTGTCGCCCCATCACCTACGGGGCGGTTTTCAATGTGTATTCCACACGGATTTATAAACTTCCCCTTCCGAGGATCTGGCCCGACGGGCTGGATAAGATATGTTAAACAGTATATTAATCATACTCTGTCTGATCGCTGTAAGTGCGTTCTTCTCTATCTCTGAGATCTCACTTGCGGCATCACGCAAGATCAAACTGAAACTGCTTTCTGATGAAGGCAATATCAACGCCCTACGTGTTCTAAAAATGCAAGAAAACCCCGGTATGTTCTTTACCGTGGTGCAAATCGGCCTTAACGCCGTTGCCATCCTCGGCGGTATCGTCGGCGACGCAGCTTTCTCTCCCGCGTTCAACTCCTTGTTCTCCCAATATATGTCAGCGGAACTCTCCGAGCAGTTGAGCTTTATTCTCTCCTTCTCGCTGGTGACCGGGATGTTTATCCTGTTCGCGGATTTAACCCCGAAACGCATCGGTATGATTGCGCCTGAAGCCGTGGCTCTGCGTATCATCAACCCGATGCGCTTCTGCCTGGCGGTCTTCCGGCCGCTGGTGTGGTTCTTCAACGGCATGGCCAACATTATCTTCCGCATCTTCAAACTGCCGATGGTGCGTAAAGACGACATTACCTCCGACGATATCTACGCGGTAGTGGAAGCCGGTGCGCTGGCTGGCGTGCTGCGTAAGCAGGAACATGAGCTGATTGAAAACGTCTTCGAGCTGGAATCCCGTACCGTGCCGTCATCCATGACCCCGCGCGAGAACGTTATCTGGTTCGATCTGCACGAAGACGAACAAAGTCTGAAAAACAAAGTCGCCGAACACCCGCACTCCAAGTTCCTGGTGTGTAACGAAGACATTGACCACATCATTGGCTACGTCGACTCCAAAGACCTGCTGAACCGCGTACTGGCTAACCAGAGCATGGCGCTAAACAGCGGCGTGCAGATCCGCAACACGCTGATTGTGCCGGACACCCTCACCCTTTCAGAGGCGCTGGAAAGCTTCAAAACCGCCGGAGAAGACTTCGCGGTTATCATGAACGAATACGCGCTGGTCGTGGGGATCATCACCCTCAACGACGTGATGACCACGCTGATGGGCGACCTGGTTGGTCAGGGGCTGGAAGAGCAAATCGTTGCACGCGACGAGAACTCCTGGCTGATTGACGGCGGTACACCAATCGATGACGTCATGCGCGTGCTGGATATCGACGATTTCCCGCAGTCGGACAACTACGAAACCATCGGCGGCTTCATGATGTTTATGCTGCGCAAAATCCCGAAACGTACCGATGCGGTGAAGTTCTCCGGCTACAAGTTTGAAGTAGTGGATATCGATAACTACCGTATCGACCAGTTGCTGGTAACGCGCATTGATAACAAGCCAACGGTACTGGTACCGAAGCAGTCTGATATCGCAGAAAGCGAACAGCACGGCGCGTAAAACGCCGGTGCCAGAAACATCAACGGCTCCCATTGGGAGCCGTTTTTAATTCTGCCGCATCGTGTTCTGATTACGCCATATCAGTCTGTAGGCGTAACACGTGGCGGTTAACTTCAGACATCACAGAAAGGTGCTGAATGTCTCTGACTTTTGGGATAAGAATTTTGCCCTTATCAAATTCAAAAGCGCCAACGTCCTTGATGTACAACCGTCCACGGAACAGGGTTTTAACGTATTTTGCTACCTGAAACGGGTTGTAGCGTTGGAAAATTTTCATTCTAATCTCCTGCAAGTACTACGCCCTTGTTGTCCACATTTGGCTCAACGCTCCGGGGCGCAAAGTGAAGTACTTGTTAACTATAGTCCATAACAACAGAGGTCCTCTATCATAGAGGACCTTATTTACCTTTTTATTACAATAATTCAGAACTTTCTTTTCAGCCATACGATGAACACAGTATAAGGCTTCGATTTCTTGAGATTGTGTGCGTTCCTCCACAAACTGGCACCGCCTTTGCGGGAAAAAAACATAGATCGCACATATGATTAAAGCTATCGGCCAAGTGGTCGGATCACCTGCATATAAAAAGGAAAAACCATGACCCTACGTACCCTTCTGGCGGTTTCATGCCTGTTAATGCCGTTAATGGCAGCCGCACATAACTTTACAAACGGACAGCGCGTTTCCCCGGTTGGCGTGGCGGATCGCGGCGAACTCATTCTCGATAATGATAAGTTTAGCTATAAAAACTGGAACAGCGCGCAGCTGCCTGGAAAAGTGAGAGTGGTGCAACATATTGCCGGTCGTACGTCGGCAAAAGAGAAAAATGCCACGCTGGTCGAGGCGATAAAAGCCGCTCAGTTGCCGCATGACCGCTACCAGACCACCACGATTGTTAACACCGATGATGCGATTCCAGGTTCCTCTATTTTCGTGCGTAGCAGCATTGAGAGTAATAAGAAGCTCTACCCGTGGTCACAGTTTATTGTCGACAGCGATGGTCTGGTGCGCAAAGCCTGGCAGTTGGATGAAGGCAGCTCGGCGATTGTGGTTCTGGATAAAGAGGGACGGGTTCAGTGGGCCAAAGACGGCGCACTGACGCAGGCAGAAGTGCAGCAGGTGGTTGCCCTGCTGCATAAGCTACTGAATTAAAAAATAGACACCCGGAAGCCAGGGTTCAGGAACGATTCACGCGGGGTGTAATCCAGCGTTTTGCCCTGCCAGTCGTTGACGTGTGCACCGGCAGCCGCAGCCACCGCGTGCCCTGCGGCGGTATCCCAGATATTGGTTGGCCCGAAGCGCGGGTAAAGCTGCGCTTCGCCTTCCGCTACCAGGCAGAACTTCAGCGATGAGCCGATAGACGCGGTATCGTGCTCGCCCAACTGCTGCAGATACTCTTTCAACTCATCATCGTTAGCATAGTGGGAGCGGCTCACCACCACCTTCGGCGGGTTCGCGTCGCGCACCTGAATCGGCTTACGCACGCCACACTCTTCTTTCCACGCTTTGCCGTTTTCCGCGCTGTACATCACCTTGAGTACTGGCGCGAACACCACGCCCAGCACCGCTTTACCGTTTTCAATCAGCGCGATATTAACCGTGAACTCACCGTTGCGTTTGATGAACTCTTTGGTCCCGTCGAGCGGGTCCACCAGCCAGTAGCGCTGCCAGTGCTGGCGTACATCCCAGCCCGGCGGGTCCTCTTCTGAAAGAATCGGCACGTCCGGCGTCAGCGCCTTCAGCCCTTTGATGATGACATGATGTGCCGCGATATCGGCCGCCGTCACCGGGGAATCATCTTTCTTGCTGGTGACGTCCAGCGGCAGCTTTCCATCGTATACCTGCATAATGGCATCGCCTGCGTCGCGCGCAAGCTGACAGACTTGTTCTAACATTCTCCACCTCGTTAAGATTACAGTGGCGTTAACTTATTGTTTTATTTATATCGCATCGCCGTTAATTCTGCTATTCCCATCATCGTCCCGGATATCTGTGAACCGCTGCCGATTTCCTGTCACGCTTTTCTGGCATGATTCACATCCTCGTAAGTAACAGAATACAAATACATTTAAATCTGTGTGTCAGTTCTAAAAAAAGGATGCCTCTGATGATCAAGTTTAGCGCAACGCTTCTGGCGACGCTGATTGCCGCCAGCGTGAATGCCGCCACGGTGGATCTCCGCATTATGGAAACCACTGATTTACATAGCAACATGATGGATTTTGATTACTACAAAGATACCGCCACCGAGAAGTTCGGCCTGGTGCGCACCGCGAGCCTGATTAATGCCGCTCGCGACGAAGTGAAAAACAGCGTACTGGTCGATAACGGTGACGTTATCCAGGGCAGCCCAATGGGCGATTACATGGCGGCCAAAGGGCTGAAACAGGGCGATGTACACCCGGTTTATAAAGCCATGAATCTGCTCGATTACAGCGTCGGCAACCTCGGTAACCACGAATTCAACTACGGGCTGGATTATCTGCATAAAGCGCTGGCTGGTGCCAAATTCCCGTACATTAACGCCAATATCATCGATGTTAAGACCAAAAAGCCGCTGTTTACGCCCTATCTGATTAGAGAAACTGAGGTTGTCGATAAAGACGGTCATAAGCAAACGCTGAAAATTGGCTATATCGGCTTTGTGCCTCCGCAGATCATGACCTGGGATAAGGCCAATCTGAGCGGTAAAGTGACGGTGAACGATATCACCGAAACCGCGCGTCACTACGTGCCGGAGATGCGTGCCAATGGTGCCGACGTGGTGGTGGTGATTGCCCACTCAGGCCTTTCCGCTGATCCGTATCAAGCCATGGCGGAGAACTCCGTTTATTACTTAAGCCAGGTGCCGGGCGTCGATGCCATTATGTTTGGTCATGCGCACGCGGTTTTCCCGAGCAAAGACTTCGCCAGCATCAAAGGCGCGGATATCGAAAAAGGGACGCTTAACGGTATTCCAGCGGTGATGCCGGGGATGTGGGGCGACCATCTTGGCGTGGTTGACCTGGTGCTGAACAACGACAGCGGCAAATGGCAGGTGACCTCCGCGCAGGCCCAGGCTCGCCCAATCTACGACGCCGTCGCCAAAAAATCACTGGCGGCAGAAGACCACAAGCTGGTTGATGCGCTGAAGACCGACCACGACGCCACCCGCGAATTCGTCAGCAAGCCGATTGGCAAGTCCTCCGACAATATGTACAGCTACCTTGCGCTGGTGCAGGACGACCCAACCGTGCAGGTGGTCAACATGGCGCAGAAAGCCTACGTTGAGCACTTTATTCAGGGCGACCCGGATCTGGCGAAACTGCCGGTGCTCTCCGCTGCCGCGCCGTTTAAAGTTGGCGGGCGTAAGAACGACCCAGCAAGCTACGTTGAGGTGGAAAAAGGTCAACTGACCTTCCGCAACGCCGCCGACCTCTATCTCTATCCAAACACCCTGGTGGTGGTGAAAGCCAGCGGTAAAGAGGTGAAAGAATGGCTGGAGTGCTCTGCCGGGCAGTTCAATCAAATTGACCCGCACAGCAGCAAGCCGCAGTCGCTGATTAACTGGGACGGTTTCCGCACCTATAACTTCGACATTATCGACGGCGTGGATTATCAGGTCGACGTGACCCAACCGGCGCGCTACGACGGCGAATGCCAGAGCATTAACCCGAAATCCGAGCGCATCAAGAATCTGACCTTTAACGGCAAGCCTATCGACCCGAACGCCACGTTCCTCGTTGCCACCAACAACTATCGCGCTTACGGCGGTAAGTTCGCGGGCACCGGCGATGCGCACATTGCCTTTGCTTCACCGGATGAAAACCGTTCGGTACTGGCAGCGTGGATTGGCGAGCAGTCGAAGAAAGCCGGAGAAATTCACCCGGCGGCGGACAACAACTGGCGCCTGGCACCGATTCACAGCGATACCAAACTGGATATCCGCTTTGAAACCTCGCCGTCAGAAAAAGCCGCGGCGTTTATCAAAGAGAAAGCGCAGTATCCGATGAAGCAGGTGGCGACGGATGATATTGGGTTTGCGATTTATCAGCTGGATTTGAGTAAGTAAGTTCTGCGCGCTTCCCGGCGTCGCTTTGCTCGGCCGGGCTACGATAGCATGTAGCCCGGCGGAGGCGTTTACGCCGACGCCGGGAGCTGCTGCGCCATCACTACCGGCAAATTCACCTCAATCCAATCCGCCAGCGCCGCTACCTTTTCGCTCACCTCTTCCCCCAGCGGCGTCAGGCTATACTCAACGTGCGGCGGTACCACCGGGTAGGAAATACGGTTGATAAAACCGTCCTGCTCCAGCGCCTGTAGCGACTGGGCGAGCATTTTTTCGCTGACCCCGCCCATCTTGCGGCGCAGGTCGCTAAAGCGATGCGTCCCTTCACGCAGCGCCACCAGAATCAGTACGCCCCAACGGCTGGTCACGTGTTTGAGCACGTCCCGCGAAGGGCAACTTTCGGCAAACAGGTTGCCGTTGCGCAGCTTTTGCGTCAGCGTCGGATTTATTTCTTTCATACTTACCTTTTTGTACGTACTTACTAAAAGTTAGTTATGGTGATAGCTTACCACAACACCATACGAACACGAAGGAGAAGACCCATGATCGCGATTACCGGAGCCACCGGCCAGCTTGGCCAGCACGTCATTGCTAACCTGCTCAACACGACTGCCGCCAACCAACTGGTTGCCGTTGTCCGCAACCCGGCGAAAGCCGAAGCGCTGAGCCAGAAGGGCGTCGTTGTTCGTCAGGCCGATTACGGCGACGAAGCGGCGCTGACCAAAGCGCTGCAGGGCGTGGACAAGCTGCTGATTATCTCCTCCAGCGAAGTCGGCCAGCGCGCGCCGCAGCACCGTAATATCATCAATGCCGCCAAAGCCGCGGGCGTGAAATTTATCGCCTACACCAGCCTGCTGCACGCCGATAAATCCCCGCTGGGCCTGCACGTTGAACACGTTGAAACCGAGAAGATGCTGGCCGACTCTGGCATTCCTTACGCGCTGCTGCGTAACGGCTGGTACACCGAAAACTATCTGGCGAGCGCACCAGCTGCGCTGGAGCATGGCGTGTTTATTGGCGCAGCCGGTGAAGGCAAAATCGCCTCGGCAACCCGCGCAGACTACGCCGCTGCCGCAGCGCGCGTCATCGCTGAAGAGGGTCACGCTGGGAAAGTTTACGAACTGGCGGGCGACCACGGCTGGACGCTCGGTGAACTGGCCGCTGAACTGGCAAAACAGAGCGGTAAAAAGGTGGTTTATCAGAACCTGAGCCAGGCCGATTTTGCCGCCGCGCTCAAAAGCGTCGGCCTGCCTGCCGGGCTGGCTGACATGCTGGCGGACTCTGACGTTGGTGCCTCAAAAGGCGGTCTGTTCGACGACAGTCACACGCTGAGCAAACTGATTGGCCGTCCAACTACGCCGCTGGCTGAGAGCGTCAAAGGCATTCTGTAATCGTTAAAAATCGGTTAAATGTGGTAGCGCCCCCGCGGGCCATCTCTGATAATAAAAGAATGGTCCAGGGGGAAATATCACGTGCAAGGCGTACCAGAACAGTTCAGCGATGAGAAAGACAGCGCCCGCTTTCGCCATCTGGCACAGGTGCCGGGCGTTGAGCTTTATCATGCCCATATCTCCCGCTACGCCTTTGAACCTCACACCCACGAAGCGTTTGGCATCGGCGTAATTGAAGCCGGAGCCGAGCGTTTTCGCTATCGCGGAACCCAGCACGTTGCACCGGTTCACTCGGTTGTCACCATGAACCCCGACGAACTGCACACCGGCGAGGCGGAAACCGCCGACGGCTGGCGCTACCGGATGATTTACCTTCAGCCCGACCTGCTCGAAGACGTGACCGGCATTCGCCACTGGTGGTTTGACGACGTCACCCGCCACGACCCGCAGCGTTCGTTGTTGATTGGCCGTCAGATCCACGCCCTGTGGCATACCGACGACCCGCTCGCCCAGAAAGGGCTGCTGCTGGATATGATAGACACCTTCCAGCCGCTGGCCTGTCATGCGCCGGTGCTGGCGGAAGGCGCGCACCGCTTTGCCCACGTGCGCGACTATCTCTACGATAACTACATGCACCCCATTACCCTCGACGAGCTGGCGAACGTCGCGGCGCTGAGCCCGTGGCACTTCCAGCGCCAGTTCAAGGCCCATTTCCACGTCACGCCGCATCAGATGCTGATGGCCGTACGCCTTTGGCGTGCCAAAGAATTTCTCACCCACGGTATGCCAGCCGCCGAAGTCGCCGCCGCGACCGGGCTGACCGACCAGTCACACCTCACCCGCGCCTTTACCCAGCGCTACGGCATTACCCCAGTGCGCTACCAAAAACAGGTTGTCCGTCGCTAATCAGCAATCTCATACAATACTGCACGCTTTTCCCCTCCTACACTTTTCAGCATGTTTAACAGAAGTGGAAATCATAATGATTAGCGGTGTGCTGTATGCCCTGTTAGCGGGTTTGATGTGGGGGCTGATTTTTGTCGGGCCGTTAATCGTGCCGGATTACCCGGCGGTGCTGCAGTCGATGGGGCGCTATCTGGCGCTAGGGCTGATTGCCCTGCCGCTGGCGTGGCTGGGCCGCGCGCGTCTGCGTCAGCTTACGCGTCAGGACTGGTGGACGGCGCTGGGGCTGACCATGGTCGGCAACCTTATCTATTACGTCTGCCTTGCCAGCGCTATTCAGCGCACCGGTGCGCCGGTTTCAACGATGATTATCGCCACGCTGCCGGTAGTGATCCCGATTTTCGCTAACCTGCTCTATAGCCAGCGCGACGGCAAACTGTCGTGGATGCGGCTGATGCCGCCACTGGTGCTGATTGGCATTGGCCTGCTGTGCGTGAATATCGCCGAGCTGCGTCAGGGGCTGCCGGACTTTAGCGGCTGGCGCTACGGTTCCGGGATTGCGCTGGCGAGCGTTTCGGTCGTGTGCTGGGCATGGTATGCCCTGCGTAACGCCCACTGGCTGCGAGAAAACCCGCACCAGCCGCCGCTGATGTGGGCCACCGCGCAGGCGTTGGTGACGCTGCCGGTTTCCGTCATCGGCTACATCGCGGCCTGCCTGTGGCTGCACGCCCAGACGCCGGATTTCCCACTGCCATTCGGCCCGCGACCGACGGTGTTTATTGGGTTGATGATCGCCATTGCCGTGCTCTGTTCGTGGGTCGGCGCGCTGTGCTGGAACGTGGCGAGCCAGCGGCTGCCGACGGTGATCCTTGGACCATTGATTGTCTTTGAAACGCTGGCGGGGCTGCTGTACACCTTCCTGCTGCGCCAGGAAATGCCGCCGATGTTGACGCTAAGTGGGATTACGCTGCTGGTGATAGGCGTGGTGATTGCGGTGCGGTCAAAACCGCAGAAACCGGCGGTGGTGCCGGTTTCTGAGGCCTGAGGCTTAGAACGTTTCCCAGTTCGCTTCGTTGAGCGGCGCGGCTTTCGCCGTTGGCACGAAGGCTTTCTTCATTGGTGCTTTCTGCATGGACTGCTGGCGGGAGATTTTAAAGACCGCCACCGTCTCGTTCAGACGTGCAGCCTGTTCTTCCAGCGCTGACGCGGCGCTGGCGGACTCTTCCACCAGCGAGGCGTTCTGCTGGGTGACGCGGTCCATCTCGGCAACCGCCTGGCCCACCTGGTCAATGCCGCGGCTTTGCTCATCGGAGGCGGAAGCGATTTCGCCCATGATGTCGCTGACGCGAGTAACGGCGTTGACGATCTCAGCCATCGTTTCACCGGCTTCGTGCACCAGCGCGGAACCGGCGCTGACGCGGTTGCCCGAATCATCAATCAGCCCTTTAATCTCTTTCGCAGCCTGCGCGCTGCGCTGCGCCAGCGTGCGAACTTCACCGGCAACCACGGCAAAGCCGCGTCCCTGTTCACCGGCTCGCGCCGCTTCTACCGCCGCGTTCAGCGCCAGAATATTGGTCTGGAAGGCGATGCCGTCAATGACGTTGGTGATCTGGGCAATTTTGCTGGAACTCGCGGCAATTTCGTCCATGGTACGCACCACGCCGTCGACGACGTTTCCGCCCTTCTGCGCGGTTTCAGACGCGTTCTGCGCCAGTTGAGTGGCCTGACGCGCGTTATCGGCGTTCTGTTTCACCGTCGCGGTTAACTGCTCCATGCTGGCGGCGGTCTGTTCCAGCGAGGCAGCCTGCTGCTCGGTGCGCGAGGAAAGATCGTTACTGCCAGCAGAAATTTCGCCCGCACCGGTGTAGATGGTGTCTGCGCCTTCGCGAACCACGCCGACCGTCTTCGCCAGCGACTGCTGCATGTCGTTGACGTTACGTGCCAGCAGTGCCATTTCGTTGCTGCCTTCGGTATTGATATTGTTGGTCAGGTCGCCTTCGGCAATATGACGAATGTGGTCCATCACTTGATGCAGCGGCTTGAGCAGCACGCGCTGCATCGCCACCCAGCTCACCACAATAACCGCCAGCGCCAGCGCCAGCATCACCCCAAGGCTCCACAAAATTCGAATGTAGTCACTCTCATTTTGTTTAACCCCTGCGCTGGTCAGCGATGCCTGCGCCGCACGCCAGTCCTGGTAAACCGCCTGCATCGCCTGCTGTTTCTGCTCGGCGTTTTGCTTGAACATGTCTTCCAGCTTGCCTTCCGCCAGTAGCTCATTCATGCGCGCAAGCGTCGCAGAGTAGATGCCGTACTGTTTCTCGAGGCTGTCTGAGAGATGGCCGTCCAGCCCAGGCGTTTCCGGCAGCGCGTAATAGGTGTCGTAGTGACGTTTCGCCTCAGCCAACAGATTGTTGGCCGTATCCACCAGCGTTTTCAGCTCGCCGCCGTTGACGCTGCTTGCCATGGTCCCCTGCAAACGCAGCATGCCGCGGTTGAGGGTGACACGAGCCTGATTGAGGCTAATCCACGCGTCGGTAAACTCCGCCACGTTCTGGCTGGAGAGTTGAGAGACGGTAAAATTCTGCTTGTCGTTATTCAGCGCACGAACGAATACGCCCGCCGAAATCAGCTGCATCGCGCCCAGCGCGACCAGTACGACAATCAGTACGGTAATCACTTTTATTCTTTTAAACATCTTTTGCCTTTAAGTGCAGGTGGTCTGAAGTCTCACTATCGGCAGCGCCACGCGCTTGTTTAATCGATTCAGGTCTTACCAGAGGCATTCTTAATAAGATTCAGCACGTTAAAGCGTAATAATTTTTTGTGACAAACATCACTGAATTCCCCTGCCTATAAAGGGGTATATCTTCGATTTAAAGATGCATTTAAAATACATCTTATATTATTGATGACGAGGTAACTGCTATGGCCTTTCGCGACCAACCATTAGGCGAGCTGGCGCTCTCCATCCCACGCGCATCCGCGCTGTTCCGTAAATATGATATGGATTACTGCTGCGGCGGTAAGCAGACGCTGGCCCGTGCGGCGGACCGCAAAGAGCTCGACGTTGCCGTGATTGAAGCTGAACTGGCAAAACTGGCCGAGCAGCCGGTGGAAAAAGACTGGCGCGTAGCACCGCTGGCCGAAATCATCGACCACATCATCGTGCGTTACCACGACCGTCACCGCGAACAGCTGCCAGAGCTGATTCTGCAGGCCACCAAAGTTGAACGTGTACACGCCGACAAACCGAACGTGCCAAGAGGCCTGGCGAAATACCTGACCATGCTGCATCAGGAGCTTTCCAGCCACATGATGAAAGAGGAGCAGATTCTGTTCCCGATGATCAAACAAGGCATGGGCAGCCAGGCGATGGGGCCAATCAGCGTGATGGAAAGCGAGCATGACGAAGCAGGTGAACTGCTGGAAGTGATTAAGCACACCACTCAGAACGTCACTATTCCGCCAGAAGCCTGCACCACCTGGAAGGCGATGTATAACGGCATCAACGAAATGATCGACGACCTGATGGAGCACATCAGTCTCGAGAATAACGTGCTGTTCCCACGCGCGCTCAAAGGCGAATAAGATGACTAAGCGCCTCCTCTTGCGGGAGGCGTTTTTTTACAGCAGACCTTTCTGGCGGAAGGTTTCTCGCGTCGCGACGTTGAGGTCCATATCGGCCAGCGCTTCGGGTTTCACCCAGGCGACCTCCTGAAACTCCTCGTTGAAAGTAATATCCCGGTTGGCGCTCACGCAGTCAAAGATGAGATAAATCATGTAGATCTGCTCGGTCGTCCCGTCGGCGTAGGTTTTCACCCGTACGTCATCGCGAAAGGTCCACGGCTTCACTTCGGTAATATCCAGCGCATCACCCAGCTCTTCACCTATCTCGCGTCTCAGCGCTTCTTCCATGGTTTCGCCCGGCTCCATACCGCCGCCGGAAATCGCCCATTGCCCAGGGAAAACGCCGCGGTCATCGGCCATTTTACACAGCAGGTATTCGCCCTCGTTTTGAATCACCGGGCAGACAATCGTTCTCTGACGCATTTCATCTCCATACGCTTTTCGTTTGTGGCGGGGAAAGTAGCACGTTAAGAATGGGGGGACTACGAGGTGAGGCTCAAAAACGAAGAAAGCGCCACGATGGGCGCTTTGTGTCGTTTCCTCCTCACCCTCTCCTCAGCGAAGAGAGTGAGGAGCGAAATTCTCTTACTTAGCCAGCTTGTTCTTACGCAGGAACATCCAACCCAGCCCCAGCACGATGAACCAGATTGGCGTCACCATCAGCGCTTCACGGGTATCCGCTTCCAGAGTCAGCAGCACCAGAACGAAGGCGAAGAACGCCATGCAGACCCAGCACATCACTTTGCCCAGCGGCATTTTGTAGATGGATTTTTCATGCAGGTGTGGACGCTTCTTACGGTATACCAGGTAAGAGCACAGGATAATCGTCCAGACGAACATAAACAGAATCGCCGATACGGTGGTGATCATGGTGAAGGCTGCGATCACGCTTGGGTTCACCATCAGCATCACCACGCCGCCCAGCAGGCAGATACAGGAGAAGGTCAGCCCTTTCGCCGGTACCGCACGCTTGGAGAGCTTAGCGAACAGGCTTGGCGCTACGCCGTCCTGCGCCAGACCGAACAGCATACGGCTAGTTGAGAACACGCCGCTGTTGGCGGAAGAGGTTGCCGAGGTCAGCACCACGAAGTTAATGATGCTCGCCGCCGCCGGCAGACCGACCAGCATGAACAGTTCAACGAACGGGCTCTTGTTCGGTACCACCGAGCTCCACGGGGTCACGGACATAATCACAATCAGCGCGAACACGTAGAACATGATGATACGGATTGGAATCGAGTTAATCGCACGCGGCAGTGATTTCTCAGGATCTTTGGTTTCCGCCGCGGTAGTGCCCACCAGCTCAATCCCCACGAAGGCGAAGACCGCTATCTGGAAGCCCGCAAAGAAGCCGCTGATGCCTTTCGGGAACCAGCCGCCGTCGTTCCACAGATGAGCAAACGAGGCTTCTACGCCGGTTGGTGATTTGAAGTGCATCAGCACCATCACCAGGCCGACAACGATCAGCGCGACGATAGCGACGATTTTGATCATCGCAAACCAGAACTCCATCTCACCGAACATCTTCACGGTGGCAAGGTTGAGGCTCAGCAGCAGGACCACGACCGCCAGCGAAGCCACCCAGTCAGAGAGTCCGGGGAACCAGAACTGCGCGTAGGCGGTAATAGCGACGACGTCCGCCATCCCGGTCACCACCCAACAGAACCAGTAGGTCCAGCCGGTAAAATACCCGGCCCATGGGCCAAGCAGGTCGGCCGCAAAGTCACTAAACGATTTGTACTCGAGGTTGGAGAGCAGCAGCTCGCCCATCGCGCGCATCACGAAGAAAAGCATAAAACCGATGATCATATAAACGAAGATGATCGAAGGCCCAGCGAGACTGATAGTTTTGCCCGATCCCATAAACAGCCCGGTGCCAATGGCGCCGCCGATGGCAATAAGCTGAATATGACGGTTTGTAAGGTTTCGCCGTAGCGATTGTTCAGCCGGCTCCTGCTCTTCGGCAGCAGCGACTTTAATCTGATCAACCATGTGATTTTCTTCCTGTTGTTTCTGTCTGTGTTGTGCGGGCTCTACTGGCCCTTTATGTCGTCATGCAAGACGATCCTATCTATAGGATGTCTCGATATTAGGTAAGAATCGGAGGGATGAATACTATGATTTAAATATAATGTTAATTTTATGTTTAAAGTGAGTGTTATATCACCTCACCTATGGGAAACAGCTCACAAAAATACACGCAATTGCTGTATTTGCAAGATTAAATCCCAACATATATCTAACTTCAGGAGTTTGTATCCTCTCCCCGGACGGAGAGAGGATAAGTGCGAGGATTACAGGATTTCCAGTAACTCGACTTCGAAGACCAGTGTGCTGAACGGAGGGATGGAAGCACCCGCACCGCGCTCGCCGTAGGCCAGGCTATGAGGGATAGTCAGTTCCCACTTAGAGCCAACCGGCATCAGGGTCAGTGCTTCAATCCAGCCAGCAATAACGCCGTTAACCGGGAATTCAGCAGGTTCGCCGCGTGCGACGGAGCTATCGAACACGGTGCCGTCAATCAGTTTGCCGGTGTAGTGTACGCGAACGTGATCGGTACGCGCTGGGATTGCGCCTTCGCCCTGGGTCAGAACGCGGAACTGCAGACCGGATTCGGTGCTGTTTACGCCTTCTTTCTCACGGTTTTCTTCCAGATATTTCACGCCGTCTTCGGCCATCGCCGCAAAACGCTCACGACGTACTGCATCAGCACGTTCGTGGATTTCACGCAGCGCGCGATGAACAACGTCTACCGGCACAGCAGGCTGCTTGCCTTCCAGCGCATCGGCGATACCGGCAACCAGTGCTTCCGGCAGTAAACCCTGCAAACCGGACTCGCTCAGCTGCTGCCCTACCTGCAGGCCGATACCGTAGCTTGCCTGTGCTTCAATAGTGTCAAAAGTCGGGGTGGCCATCGTCTTTCCTTTCTTCGGGTATAAAGTAGCGGGCAGCATAGCAGCCACGCCGCACAGGGTAAAACTTTGTGTCAGGAAAGATGACAAATTACCGGGAAAAAGAAACAATACCTTTTGCCTATAGGATATGATGAAAGTGCGCTTTGCCACGTTCATCAGGCAGTTAGCCATCTATACTGGATAGCATCGACACGGAGCAGGAGGAGAGCCATGCCCGGGAGATTTGAAATAAAACCTTTGCTGGTGAAAATCTGGCATGCGCCGGACGATCTTCGCATCATGGACCCGCTGCCGCCTGCCCACCGTCGCGGCGTGATTGTTGCTGCGCTGGCCATTATCGTCGGCTTCCTGCTGCCTTCCGCTGACGACAGCCCGCCGCCTCAGGTGACTCGCTCCGCGCAGCTGGACTTCCAGTCACAGTCGCAAACGCCGCAGCCAGACGCTCAGCCGTTGCACGCTCAGCTGGTCACACCGTCTAACGATTTAGATCAGGTTGCCCCCGTTGCGCCGGAACCGGTGCAGGAAGAACAGCCGAGCGAGCAGCAGGCCGCTCCGTCGCGAACGCAGCCCTATCAGGAGAGCCGCAGCAGCAGCGACTGGCATACCTATCAGGTTGAAGCCGGTAAAACGTTGGCGCAGCTTTTCCGCGACAATAACCTGCCGCCAACCGATGTCTATGCTATGGCGCAGGTTGAGGGGGCGGGTAAGCCGCTGAGTAACCTGAAAAACGGCCAGAAAGTGCAGATTCGTAAGAACGCCAACGGTGTGGTTACCGGGTTAACCATCGAATCGGATAACGGTCAGGTGCTGTTCACCCGCCAGCAGGACGGTAGTTTTATTCGCGCGCGTTAAACTTGCAGACTGCCGGATGGCGGCTTTGCCTTATCCGGCCTACAAAACCGTGAACGTAGGCCTGATAAGCGCAGCGCCATCAGGCATTACCGCTTCACCTTGTTCACCCACCAAATCCCCGAACAGACCAGCGCCAGCGCCAGCGCGTATTTCCACTCGAAAATATTTTCCCCGAGAAAAATCGCCGACAGCACCGAACCGGATACCGGGATCAGGAAGTTAAACGGCGCAATCATCCCCACGCGGTTGTACTTGAGCAAAATGCTCCACAGCGCAAAGGCCACCGATGACAGTAGCGTCAGATAACCGAGAATCGCCACCGATGAGAAGCCGTGGAAGGTCAGCGTGCCGCCGCTCAGATAGCCGCCGACCACCAGCGCCAGGCCACCGAAAGCCAGCTGGTAACCCGTCATCACCGTAGGATCGACCGTTTGAGAGATACGCTTACCGTAGAGTGACGCCGCTGACAGAATAAACGCCGCCAGCACCACCGAGCCATCTCCCAGGCTAAAGCTAAAATCCAGCAGCCCACTGTTGAAGTTCACCACCATCACCCCGACAAAGCCGAGAATACAGCCCAGCGTCTTGTTATAGCTCAGCCGATCGTTCTGGTAGATAAAGTGCGCCAGCAGCACGCTAAAGAAGGTACCCGTGGCGTTCATAATTGACCCCTTCACCCCGGTGGTGAAAGCAAGGCCGATGTAGAAGAAGATGTACTGTAGCGAGGTCTGCGTGAGTCCCAACAGGGTTAGCTGGCCAAACTGACGCGCGCTCAGACGAGCAATTGGCTTACGCTGTGCCATCGCCAGCAGGAGCAGCAGTGCCCCGGCAAACAGGAAGCGGTAGCCCGCAAAGACGATTTTGCTCGGAATATCATCAGTGGCAATCTGAAACAGTTCATACCCGCTCTTAATCGCCGGGTAAGCACTTCCCCACAGCAGACAGCAGAATGCGGCACAGAGATAAACGATATTTTTACGGGAAAACAGAGGGTGCTGGCGCAGAGTTTCCATTCTTTTACCAAAAATTAAAATATTGTTTTAATTTTTTGATTATCGCGAAAAGGATGAAAGATAGCCAGTCGAAAAGTGGTGGGCCTAAAAAGCAAAACGCCGGCACAAGGCCGGCGGTTTGTTGTTATCAAAACGTGGGTTGCTGATTAAGCAGCAACAACGTTGATGATAACTTTAGCGAATACTTCGCTGTGAACCTGGAAGTCCACTTCGTGCTCGCCAACAGTACGCAGAACGCCGTTCGGCAGACGAACTTCGCTCTTAGCAACTTTAACGCCAGCTGCAGTAACTGCATCAGCGATGTCGCGAGTACCGATGGAACCGAACAGTTTACCTTCGTCGCCTGCTTTAGACGCGATGGTTACTGATTCCAGTGCTACGATCTGTGCAGCACGAGCTTCTGCAGCGCCCAGAACGTCAGCCAGTTTGGCTTCCAGTTCTGCACGACGTGCTTCGAAGAATTCAACGTTTTTCTTGGTAGCAGGAACAGCTTTGCCCTGTGGTACCAGGAAGTTACGAGCGTAGCCCGCTTTAACGTTAACTTGATCACCCAGGGTGCCCAGGTTTGCTACTTTATCAAGCAGAATAACTTGCATTACCTTATCCTCTTAAAGTCGTTAATAGACGGCGGCCGATTACTGATGACGATCGGTATACGGCAGCAGGGACAGGTAGCGAGCGCGCTTGATGCAGCGAGCCAGCTGACGCTGGTATTTTGCACGAGTACCGGTGATACGGCTCGGGACAATTTTACCGCTTTCGGTAATGTAGTTTTTCAACGTTGCGATGTCTTTGTAATCGATCTCAACAACGCCTTCCGCGGTGAAACGGCAGAACTTGCGACGACGGAAATAACGTGCCATATGGCTAGTCTCCAGAATCTATCAATTCAATCTGCTCGGCATGCAGAACCATTTTGCTCAGGCCATTCTTTGCTTTGTGGCAACAGATAAAACCCTGAACGGTGACTGCACTACCGACCGTTATACTGTGAGTAATGGCTTGGTTCTCTTGTCCGCTAATAATAACGGGCATTTGACACCACGCCTGCCGGTGAAAGCCGGCTTCCTCCTGCACAGAACGATGCTCAAGCACGAACTGGCAATGAGGAATTCCTGATGGGCTGACCTTGCGAAGCGGTGTTCTGCACACTGTGCCGGATAACACCAGACGATTGGTCATCAGAAATTACTCTTCAGAATCCCCAGCTTCAGCATCATCTGAGGTTTCGTTTGCGAAATCATCGCGACGTTCACGACGCTCGTCTTTCGCTTTAACCATCGGAGACGCTTCGGTAACAGCGTGCTTAGTACGCATAACCATGCTGCGGATAACGGCATCGTTGAAGCGGAAGTTAGTTTCCAGCTCATCGATCACTTCCTGCGGTGCTTCAACGTTCAGCAGAACGTAGTGAGCTTTGTGCAGTTTGTTGATCGGGTAAGCCAGCTGACGACGGCCCCAGTCTTCCAGACGGTGGATCGTGCCTTCTGCTGCAGTGATTGCACCAGTGTAGCGCTCGATCATACCCGGAACCTGTTCGCTCTGGTCAGGATGGACCATAAAAACGATTTCGTAATGACGCATCGAATTGCTCCTTACGGATTAT
>NZ_CABTJS010000010.1:0-1700 GCF_902485085.1 uncultured Kluyvera sp. | reverse complement strand
GTTTACCTTTATCTTTACCGGTTAACACGATAACTTCGTCATCACGACGGATTTTCGCTGCCATGATTCGCTCCTTAGAGTACTTCTGGTGCCAGAGAGATAATTTTCATGAACTTCTCGTTACGAAGTTCACGAGTTACCGGCCCAAAAATACGCGTACCGATAGGTTGCTCGCTGTTATTGTTTAAAATAACGCATGCATTACCATCGAAGCGAATGACAGAACCGTCCGGGCGACGAACACCCTTCTTGGTGCGCACCACTACCGCCTTCAGCACATCACCTTTTTTGACCTTACCACGTGGAATTGCTTCCTTGATGGTGATCTTGATGATGTCGCCTACGCCTGCGTAGCGACGGTGCGAGCCACCCAGAACCTTGATACACATTACGCGACGTGCACCGGAGTTGTCGGCGACGTTCAGCATAGTCTGTTCTTGGATCATTTTAGTGCTCCGCTAATGTCAACTACTACTGAGACCCGAAAATCAGGTCGTTAAAAAAGCCCCATATCGGGGGCGCGGCATTATAACACCGCTTCAACGATATGGGTAGAAAAAATAAACGGCTCATCGCTGAGCCGTTTATTCGTTGAGAATGCCTACTGTATTACAGAACGGCTTTCTCTACAACGCGAACCA
Source organism: uncultured Kluyvera sp. (assembly GCF_902485085.1). NCBI lineage: Bacteria > Pseudomonadati > Pseudomonadota > Gammaproteobacteria > Enterobacterales > Enterobacteriaceae > Kluyvera > uncultured Kluyvera sp. The sequence goes on along the minus strand of NZ_CABTJS010000010.1, from coordinate 1,059 downwards.
GCGTCCAGGACTTGGTCTTGGACAGCGGACGGCATTCGCGGATTTCAACCACGTCACCAGTACCGCATTCGTTGTTCTCGTCATGTACGTGCAGTTTGGTCGTACGCTTAATGAATTTACCGTAGATCGGGTGTTTCACAAAACGTTCGATAGCAACAACGATGGATTTCTCCATTTTATCGCTAACAACGCGACCTTGCAGAGTACGGATTTTATCGGTCATTACGCACCCGCCTTCTCAGTCAGTAAAGTCTTAACGCGTGCGACGTCACGACGCACTTGCTTCAACAGGTGAGACTGTTGCAGCTGGCCACTTGCAGCCTGCATACGCAGGTTGAACTGCTCACGCAGCAGATTCAGCAGCTCGGTGTTCAGCTCTTCAACACTCTTCTCACGCAGCTCTTTTGCTTTCATTACATCACCGTCTTAGTTACAAAGGTGGTTTTAATCGGCAGTTTCGCTGCTGCCAGCTTGAATGCTTCACGGGCCAGCTCTTCCGGTACGCCGTCCATTTCATACAGGACTTTACCCGGCTGAATCAAGGCAACCCAATACTCCACGTTACCTTTACCTTTACCCATACGCACTGCCAGCGGCTTTTCAGTGATCGGTTTGTCCGGGAATACACGGATCCAGATCTTACCTTGACGCTTAACTGCACGGGTCATAGCACGACGTGCTGCTTCGATCTGACGGGCAGTCAGACGACCACGGCCAACAGCTTTCAGACCGAAGCTGCCGAAGCTAACATCCGCGCCAGCAGCCAGACCGCGGTTACGGCCTTTGTGCATTTTACGGAATTTTGTACGCTTTGGTTGTAACATCAGCGACGCTCCTTATTTACGGCCTTTACGCTGCTGCTTTTTAGGTTGCGCAGCCGGTTTTTCCGGTTGTTCAACAGCAGCCATACCACCCAGGATCTCGCCTTTGAAGATCCACACTTTAACGCCGATTACACCGTAAGTGGTGTGCGCTTCAGAGGTGTTGTAGTCGATGTCAGCACGCAGAGTGTGCAGAGGTACGCGACCTTCGCGGTACCATTCGGTACGTGCGATTTCC
>NZ_CABTJS010000009.1:0-77616 GCF_902485085.1 uncultured Kluyvera sp. | reverse complement strand
GTTTGTCTCCTTTTACTTGTGGTGAGTAAGCAGAGATATTCCGGCATGGGCATTCTTCAGGCTATAGCCTTACAGGATCAATCACCACCTCCCTAGGAGGTGGTTTAGGGGTGACAATAAAACCCGGCAGAGCTTCGCAATGCCGGGTTTTGTTTGTCAGCCGGATGGCGGCTACCGTCTTTTCCGACCTACTGTTTATCCAGAAGCTTCTGCACTTCCTTACCGGACTGCGTCCCTTTATTCCGCTCAGCCCAGTCATTCAACCGGCGCTTAGCTTCATTTTGTAGCTGACGTCGCAGGATTTGATCCACCTGCAAACTGTAATTCAGCGCGGACCATTTACCGTATACGCGCAGCGGAATGGCCGTTTGCTTCAGCATATCAATCAGTTTCCCCTGCCCTTGCCAGCCGTCAATCACCTGAACGGCAAACTGTAAATCGCCCTCTTCTTTCAGCAGATTCAGCGTCCCTTTACCGTTCAACGTCATCAGGGATGAGGAACCGCGGATATTACTGAGCGTCAGAATACCGCTATCAAGGTCAATATCCGTCGTCATCTTATCCAGCTGCGTGGCGCTATCGTAGTTTTCCTGGGCACGCACATCGGTACTGCGTTCAACGGCCTGCTGGACCAGCTGTTGGAAGTTGAGCCCCTCGGTACGGGTATTTTGCATCTCAATAGACGCCTGTCCCTGCCAGTCACGACGGAAATGGTTTGCATCAATCACGGTGCCGGAGAAATCCCCTGCCAGCGACATTTTGCCGGTCATATTGATAGGGTAATTAAAGGCTTTGAGCAGGCTGCCAATCTGGATGTTATCGAGCTTCGGCTGGAATTCTGCCTGCGGCGTGCCGTCACGCGCATCGAGCGTACCTGGCAGGGAAAGCGTCCCACCATCAAGCGAGCCTTCCAGTTGGGTGATTTGCAAAAGACCGCGCTGGTTGCTGGCCGCAATACTGACGTTGGTGAACGGCATCCCTCGCCAGCTAATCTGTTTCGCCGTCATTGCCAGCGTCCCTTCAAAGCCGCTCAGTCCACTGTAAGGGACAACCCTAACCCCATTGGCAATAATCGGACGTGGCTGCTTAGGCGTTGCCTGCGCCTTCTGGACACCATTGCCGCCGTTAGGCAGGATATCCGAATGCAGCAGCAGGTTATCCAGATTGAGCTTATCGGATTGCAGATTCAGCACCCAGACCGGGGAATCCCCCAGAATGACGCTGCCAGAACCCGCCAACGTACTGTCATTGGCCGTCAGGCTAAGATTGCTAAAGCTCAGCTTTTTCGTGGCATCCTGCCAGCTGGCGTTAAGACTTCCATTACCGCTAATTCCCTGCGGCGGAAGGTCTGCGCCCTGAAGCTGCCAACTGAGTTGAGATAACTGGGCATCAAGGCGTTGAGGATAGTCACCCGCCTGAACCTGCGCGGAGAAGCTAAGAGTTAAATCGCGCTGATCGCGGTTGAGGCGGCCGGAAAAATCTACTTCAGCCTGATGATTGGCATCCTGCTCCATCTGCAGGCGAATATCGCGTACCGTGACCTGTTCATCATCTTCATGCTGGAAAACCAGCACGCTGTCGACAACCTGCAGCGCACCGATATCAAACGACCAGCCGCGATCACCGGGCTCCTGCGGCAGCGATGTGCCTTTCGGGGCGACCGGGGCATTTTGCGCGCGTTCGGCTTCCGTTTGCGGCGTGAGCTGAATGACCGCCCCTTTCAGCATCACCTGCTTCACCTGAAGCTGATGAGAAAGCAGCGGCAAAAGCGCCACATCAAGACGCATATTGTCAGCCCGCACCAGCGGCGCGGTGGCGCCCGGCGCGGTGAGGGTCATTCGCCCTGCGAGGATGCTTAAGCGCGGCCAGACGTGCCAGCGCAGAGAACCATCGAGCTGAAGCTGGTAGCCGCTACGCGCTTCTACCTGCTTCACCATATAGCTGCGGAAATCGTTAGGATTCACCAGCAGCACCAGCGATGACAGGCCGGCAACCAACACCACCAGCAGGATCATCAGCGTCGTCAATATTCGTCTCATGGCACCCTCATCAGGTTCGCGATGGTTCAGTCTTTATCGATACGACTGGCGACCGCACCCTGCTGGTCGCGGTACTTAGCATCTTCGCGACGGTTATATGGACGAGCGGCCGGGCCGGACAGCGGCTCAAAGCTCAGCGCGCCAATCAGCATGCCGGGACGCAGCGCCAGCGGCAGTTTGCCTGAGTTGTAGAACTCCAGCACGATGCAGCCAGACCAGCCTGGATCGATACGGTGCGCGGTCACGTGTACCATCAGCCCCAGACGCGCCAGCGATGAACGACCATCAAGCCAGCCGACCAGGTCCGCCGGCAGCGTGACCGACTCCAGCGTGACCGCCAGGGCCAGTTCGCCCGGGTGCAGATAGAATGCATCGCCTTCAGGCAGCACAATCTCTTCGCTCATCACGCGATCCAGCGCCGCGCTGACTTCCGCCTTCGGGCCGCTTAAATCAATATAGGCCGCCGTATGACCGCTGAAGGTCCGAAACTTATTGCCCAAACGTACGTCAACCGTCGCGCCATTGATACGCTCAATCGGCGGACGCGGGTTAATCGACAGTCGGCCGTCATCCAGCCAGGCTTCTATATCTCGGTCACACAGACGCATATCACTCTCCTTAATGTACTACTGCCCTCTTCCGGCATGGTTGAGGGCTATTAATGCACGTTACACAATTCGCGTGAGTTATTCAAAAAACTGACTAATTTTCGCTTTCAGAATATCGATGGCGATGCGGTTTTTGCCTCCGCGCGGCACGATGATGTCAGCGTACTGCTTGGAAGGTTCAATAAACTGCAGGAACATTGGACGCACGGTTTTCTGATACTGCGCCATCACGGAGTCCATTGAACGCCCGCGCTCGTTAACGTCACGCTTGATACGACGCATCAGGCAGATGTCCAACGGAGTATCGACGAAAATAGAGAAGTTCATCTCTTCGCGCAGACGCGCATCCGTCAGCAGCAGGATCCCTTCAAGAATGATCACTTTTTTCGGTTCGATGTGGATCGTTTCCTGAGTACGGGTGTGCTCGACGTAGCTATAAACCGGCAGCTCAATAGCGGTGCCGCGTTTTAAGGTCTGCAAATGCTGGAACAGAAGACTGTGGTCCATCGCGTTAGGATGGTCGTAATTGGTTTTAACCCGCTCTTCCATGGACAGGTGACTTTGGTCTTTATAATAGCTATCTTCAGGGATAACACCGATATGCTCATCACCAACCTGCTCGCGTAACTCGCGATACAGCGTACTAGCAATAAGACTTTTACCTGAAGCCGATGCGCCGGCGATGCCTACAATGACGCACTGATGAGACTTATCAGTCATAAATTTTGCGACCCGATTAACCTGGATGATAGGAAGGACGGCACGGACAGACAATATTATTCAAGAGGTGAAGTTCTGAATAATCACATGTACCAGCGCCAAACGCGGCAATTATAGGGATTTCATAGCGACGATACCAGTCGTATGCATCGATCGGTAGCGACAATCGGCGAAACGCCGCCGAGGCTTGTTGCAGCGCAAATCGTTATTCATGAAGAAAATATTACACTTGTGATCAATTGCCGATTATTGTCAATAAGTGTCATCGAACCGATAAATGGCGCGTAAGTTGGTGCATACTCGACGGTAATGTCAGCAAGGCCGGACCGTGTCGCTCCGGATAATCGTGGTAATGAAGAAAGAAAAACAGTACATCCCCATCGTTCTGACCTCACCGTTTCGCACGGCGCAACTCCTGTTCAGCCTTGGGCTCCTGACGTTCCTGTTCACACTTTACTCCTTCGCGCTAATGCATCATCCGAGTGACCTTTCGCCGGTGTGGCTTCCAACAGCAGTCATGATGGCGGGATTCTATCGTTTTAAACGTTCCCTGTGGCCCGGTATTGCGTTGGCGGGAGCATTGGGCGTTATTGCCGCAACCAGCCTGTACTCACCGTCAGCGGTCACGCTCACCTACCCGGCGATTAACATTCTGGAGGCGCTGGTCGGTGCACTGCTGCTGCGCCGCTGGCTGGTGCTCGATAACCCACTGCAAAACCTGGTGGACTGGACCCGCATGGCGATCGCCTGCGCGCTGGTGCCAGCGTTGCTGGGCGGCATTCTGGTCGCCAGCCTCTCTCCCGGCACGAACGCATTGCAAACGCTGATCGTGTGGGCGATCGCTGAAGCCACCGGTGCGTTAGCGCTGGTTCCGATTGGCCTGCTGCTGAAAGCCCGGTTTGCCACACGTTATCAAAATACCTCACTGTTGTTCTCTACGCTGCTGACCACCGTGATTACCCTGGCGCTAAGCATTACAGCCATGCTCTATCTGCCGTGGCCGTTCACCTTCATCATGGTGTTGCTGATGTGGAGCGCCGTACGCCTGCCGCGTTTAGAGGCGTTTATCATTTCCCTGCTGACCATTATGGTTGTGCTGATGCTGACCTCACTGCACCCGCTGGTTCAGCACATGATTGAGAACACCCTGAATAGCTATCGACTGCACAATATGCCGGGACTGCCGTTCCTGATGGTACTACTACCAACCGGCGTAATGAGTATCGCCATGTACGCCGTGCACAACGAACGCCGACATATTGCCGAGAGCGAAACCCGCTTTCGTAATGCGATGGAGTATTCCGCCATCGGCATGGGGCTGGTCGACACTTACGGGCAGTGGATGCAGGTCAACAAATCGCTGAGTGCCTTCCTCGGCTACAGCCAGGAGGAACTTCACCGGATGACCTTCCAGCAGGTGACCTGGCCGGAAGATTTAGCCACCGATTTGGCTCAACTCGATCGACTGAGTTGCGGTGAAGTTGACAGCTATTCATTGGAAAAACGCTACTGCACCAAGCAGGGAGAAGTCGTCTGGGCGCTGCTCGCCGTCTCGGTCGTGCGCAATGACGACGGCACGCCGCTTTATTTCATTAAGCAGGTTGAAGATATCAACTCGCTGAAAAAGAGCCGTGAAGCGAATAAAGCGTTGATGGCGGGGATAACCCAAGCCAATGAAGCGTTGTTCCAGGAAAAAGAGCGCCTGCATATCACCCTCGACTCCATTCATGATGCGGTGATCAGCACCGACAATAAGCAAAACATTATTTTCATGAACCCGGTCGCGGAAAAGATGAGCGGCTGGAAACAATCGGAAGCTCAGGGCAAGCCGTTGCTTAGCGTGTTGCGTATTACCGAAGGGCCGGATGGAGAGAAGCTGGAGGCACTCAGCGCACAGGCTGGCCCGGAAAGCGATGCCGCGTACGACAACACTCTAAAAAATCGCTTCGGCGGCAGCTATGATATTCACTACAGCATGACGCCGCTGAAAACCCTTGATGGTGAACGCATCGGGTTCGTACTGGTTATTCAGGACGTGACCGAGTCGCGTAAGCTGTTGCGCCAGCTCAGCTACAGCGCATCCCACGATGCGTTGACCGGGCTGCCAAACCGCGCCAGTTTTGAAAGCCAGCTGAAAGGCCTGCTGAAAGCGCTGCCGGGTAGCCACCAGGCGCACGCGCTGATTATGCTCGATCTCGATTTCTTCAAAGCCGTTAACGATAGTGCGGGCCACGCTGCGGGCGATGCCCTGCTGCACGAAATTGCCAAGCTGATGCGCTCAGTGCTGCGTCCCAGCGACATTCTGGCGCGTCTGGGCGGCGACGAATTCGGTTTTATTCTGCGCCACTGCTCCACAGAGCAAGCGGTAAATGTTACCGAGCGCGTCGTCGATGCGATTAATCACTACGAATTTATATGGGCAGGCCGCCTGCACCGGGTAGGTGCCAGCGCTGGGTTAACGCTGGTACATGAGCACAACGCAAAACTGGCGGAACTGTTGGTACAGGCCGATGCTGCCTGCTACGACTCAAAAAACAACGGTCGCGGCAGAGTCACGGTCTACACGCCGGTGGTTCATACCGGCGACCAGTCGTCCGTATGCCAGATATGCAATAACGCGTAGGAGCGCCAGGGCTGCCAGCGCGCGGCATAATCGCGAATCTGCGCGGGCGTCATCCCAGGAAACCGCTGTTTAATCAGGTAATCGTCCGGCAGAAAAATATCTTGTGCCTGCCAGGCGCGCAGCGCAAAGTAGTTTGCCGTCCAGCGGCCAATGCCGGGGAACTGCTGCAGCATTTTTAGCGCCTGCGGGACATCTGCGGGTAGCGTCTGCGGCAGCGCCCCGTTGACCGTTGCCTGAGCGAAATAGATAAGCGCCTCCGCGCGTTTTAGCGGCATCCCAAGCGCTTTTAATGCCAGCGGGTCGCCCGCCGCCATACGCTCAGCGGTAGGAAACAGGAAAAATCCCTCTTCTTCAGCCAGCGGCTCACCATAGAGCGCCACCACTTTCCCGGTCAACGTCGCGGCCATCTTCACGCTAACTAGCTGGCCGAGAATCGCCCTTATCCCCTGTTCAAATGCTTCAAGCGCCCCCGGCAGGCGCAGCCCCGGTCTGGCGGCTGCAAGACTCCCCAGCGAGCGTTGAATCAGCTGCGGGTCGCAGTGCAAATCCAATAATCTGGCCACGCCGTCCAGCGCCTGGTCGGCAACCGGCATAAGCCCGGCTGTGAGCGTGATGCAAAGTCGGTTATGCGCCGCGTCGGGCGACATGGTGATAAGCCCGTGATGTTCGCCACAGCGCCAACTGCGGGTGTAGCTACCGTCCTGAAAGCGTTCAATGCCGCTGACAGCACGCGCCTGTAGAAAGCCAAACATCCATTGCCAGTCGTACGGCGGTAACCACGGCAGTTCAAACATCGTTGCTCCTTAAACACATAACGGTAGGCCCGGCGTCATAGCATAGCGGGTAATCACCTCGGTGACCTTGCTTTCATATTCCTGTTGCCGCCTTCGCGACATTCCGCTAAAGTCGCCCCCCTTTCTTCACTGGCATGGGGATGATTGACGTGTTTATTGGTTTTGATTACGGTACGGCGAACTGTTCTATCGCCGTGATGCAGGATGGCGCTCCGCGCATGCTGACGATGGAAAACGGCAGTACGCTGCTGCCTTCTATGCTTTCTGCTCCTACGCGTGAAGCGGTGAGTGAATGGCTCTATCGCCATCATCAGGTTCCCGCCACCGGCGATGAAGCGCAGGCGCTGCTGCGTCGGGCGATGAACTTCAACCGCGAAGAAGATATCGATGTGCTGAGCAACAGCGTGCAGTTTGGCCTTGCCTCGCTCAAACAGTACATCACGGACCCGGAAGAGGTCTATTTTGTTAAATCACCAAAATCCTTTCTTGGCGCGAGCGGTCTGAAACCGCAGCAGGTGGCGGTATTTGAAGACCTGGTCTGCTCGATGATGCTGCATATTCGCCAGCAGGCACAGTCACAGCTGACGGAAAGCTTGGATCAAGCGGTGATCGGCCGCCCGATAAACTTCCAGGGGCTTGGCGGCGAGGAAGCCAACGCCCAGGCCGTCGGCATCCTTGAACGTGCGGCAAAGCGCGCGGGCTTTCGTGACGTGGTGTTCCAGTATGAGCCGGTCGCGGCAGGGCTGGAATTCGAAGCCACGCTCAGCGAAGAAAAACGCGTGCTGGTCGTCGATATCGGCGGCGGTACCACCGACTGCTCAGTGCTGCTGATGGGGCCACAATGGCGCACCCGTCACGACCGTGAACAGAGCCTGCTGGGCCACAGCGGTTGCCGCGTAGGCGGTAACGACCTCGATATCGCGCTGGCCTTCAAGAGCCTGATGCCGCTGCTCGGCATGGGCGGCGACACCGAAAAAGGCATCGCTCTGCCGATTCTGCCATGGTGGAACGCGGTGGCTATCAACGACGTTCCGGCGCAGACCGACTTCTACAGCGCGGCTAATGGCCGACTACTGCGCGACCTGGCGCGCGATGCCCGAGATGCAGAGAAAGTCTCTCTGCTCTATAAAGTCTGGCAGCAGCGCCTGAGCTACCGCCTGGTGCGTAGCGCCGAAGAGAGCAAAATCGCGCTGTCCGAAACCACCCAGATTGACACCTCGCTGCCGTTTATCAGCGATGAACTGGCGACCGCCATCAGCCAGGACGGTCTTGAAGCGGCGCTGAACCAGCCGCTGACGCGCATCCTCGAGCAGGTGCAGTTGGCGCTGGAAAACAGCAGCGAAAAGCCGGACGTCATCTACTTAACCGGCGGCAGCGCACGCTCACCGCTGATTAAGAAAGCGTTGGCCCAACAGCTTCCCGGCATTCCAATTGCCGGCGGCGATGATTTTGGCTCGGTAACCGCCGGTCTGGCCCGCTGGGCGCAGGTGGTTTTCGCCTGATATATCGTCGTTGACTTCGCTGTTTTTTCGACCTATCGTAAAGGAGTTAGGGTAAGGGAGGATTTATCCTCCCCCTGGTGTCTTAGTAAGCCGGTAAGCTAAACACTAAGAGTATCACCAGTATGATGACTAACTTCATCATAACCCTTTCCTTATATAAGGCCCCTTCGTCAGGAGGGGCTTTCCTGTTTTAGCGCCCTGCTAAACGCCGCTGACGGTAGCACGCGTCGGCATTCCACGCAGTTTCGTCCCCAGAGTTTGCGAGCCTACTCGTAAAGCCGTACAGGATTCGGACGATTCCTTCCGTCTTTCATATTTCCTCCATTTTTTCTGAGCGTTCCGTTACTAAACTAGTATCATTTCGTGAAATGATTCAGGGCGAGAAACGAATAACAATGAAAGGCATTTTTAACTATCGCTGGCGCATTGCGCTGGCCGTGCTGGTGGCGATCGCAGTCGCGTTTGGTATCTGGCACTTCAGCAGCAATTCTGATACCGCCGGTTCCACCGCAGCGAAGCCGGCGGGCGCACCTGCCGCCGGTGGGCGTCACGGCGGGCGCTTTGGCGGCACCCTGGCGCCAGTTCAGGCAGCCACCGCCACCAGTGAAGCTGTGCCTCGCTATCTAAGCGGGCTCGGTACCATTACCGCCGCCAATACCGTGACCGTTCGCAGCCGCGTTGACGGCCAGCTGATGGCGATTCACTTCCAGGAAGGGCAGCAGGTCAAAGCCGGTGATCTACTGGCAGAAATCGACCCTAGCCAGTTCAAAGTCGCTCTTGCCCAGGCGCAGGGTCAACTGGCAAAAGATAAAGCCACGCTCGCCAACGCGCGTCGCGATCTATCCCGCTATCAGCAGTTGGTAAAAACCAATCTGGTCTCTCGCCAGGAACTGGACACCCAACAATCGCTGGTGAGCGAAACCGAAGGCACGATCAAAGCCGATGAAGCCGCCGTTGCCAGCGCGCAGCTGCAGCTCGACTGGAGCCGTATTACCGCACCTATCGATGGCCGCGTAGGCTTAAAACAGGTTGATATTGGTAACCAAATCTCCAGTGGAGACACTACCGGTATCGTCGTTCTGACCCAAACGCACCCGATCGATCTGGTTTTCACCCTGCCTGAAAACGACATTGCTACCGTGGTTGCCGCGCAAAAAGCGGGTAAAAGCCTGGTGGTTGAAGCCTGGGATCGCACCAACAAGCAGAAGCTGAGCAACGGCACGCTGCTGAGCCTCGACAACCAGATTGATGCCACTACCGGCACCATCAAACTCAAAGCACGTTTTGATAACCAGGACGATGCGCTGTTCCCGAATCAGTTCGTCAACGCACGCATGCTGGTAGACACTCAGCAAAATGCAGTGGTCATCCCAACCGCGGCGCTGCAAATGGGTAACGACGGGCACTTTGTCTGGGTGCTGAACAGCGACAACAAAGTCAGCAAACACACCGTAGTGCCGGGCATTCAGGACAGCCAGAAAGTGGTGATCGACGCCGGGCTCTCCGCGGGTGACCGCGTGGTCACAGACGGTATTGACCGCTTAACCGAAGGCGCCAAAGTGGAAGTCGTCACCGCCCACGACGCCACGGCAACCGCCACGGAAAAACCAGCGGCGGCGGAAGGCCATGCCGCCGGTCATAAAGGAGCGCGCGGCTGATGCAAGTTTTACCGCCGAGCAACACGGGCGGCCCATCCCGCCTGTTTATCATGCGCCCTGTCGCCACCACGCTTTTGATGGTGGCAATTCTGCTGGCCGGGATTATCGGCTACCGTTTTCTGCCTGTTTCTGCACTGCCAGAAGTCGACTACCCGACCATTCAGGTGGTCACGCTCTATCCGGGTGCCAGTCCGGACGTCGTGACCTCGGCCATTACCGCGCCGCTTGAGCGTCAGTTCGGGCAGATGTCCGGGCTCAAACAGATGTCGTCGCAAAGCTCCGGCGGCGCGTCGGTCGTCACCCTCCAGTTCCAGCTCACGCTGCCGCTGGACGTCGCCGAGCAGGAAGTACAGGCCGCGATTAACGCCGCGACCAACCTGCTGCCAAGCGACCTGCCTAACCCGCCGGTTTACAGCAAAGTTAACCCGGCGGATCCGCCGATTATGACCCTCGCCGTCACCTCTACCGCTACGCCAATGACCGAAGTAGAAGATATGGTCGAGACGCGCGTGGCGCAGAAAATCTCCCAGGTCTCCGGCGTTGGTCTGGTGACGCTCGCGGGCGGCCAGCGGCCAGCCGTACGCGTGAAGCTCAACGCTCAGGCCATTGCCGCGCTCGGGCTGACCAGCGAAGATATCCGCACCGCCATTACCAACGCCAACGTCAACTCGGCAAAAGGGAGCCTTGACGGCCCAGCGCGCGCGGTGACGCTCTCAGCGAACGACCAGATGCAGTCGGCGCAGGAGTACCGGGCGCTGATTATCGCCTACAAAAATGGTGCGCCAATTCGCTTAGGCGACGTGGCAACCGTGGAACAAGGTGCCGAGAACACCTGGCTTGGCGCATGGGCCAATAAAAAACAGGCCATCGTCATGAACGTGCAGCGCCAGCCGGGCGCGAACATTATTTCCACGGCGGACAGCATCCGCCAGATGCTGCCACAGCTCACCGAAAGCCTGCCGAAATCGGTTAAGGTTGAGGTACTTTCCGACCGCACAACCAACATCCGTGCTTCCGTTTCTGACACCCAGTTCGAACTGATGCTGGCGATTGCGCTGGTGGTCATGATCATCTACCTGTTCCTGCGTAATATCCCGGCGACCATTATTCCTGGCGTCGCCGTTCCGCTCTCGCTGGTGGGTACGTTCGCGGTGATGGTGTTTCTTGATTTCTCTATCAACAACCTGACGCTGATGGCGCTCACCATCGCCACCGGTTTTGTGGTCGATGACGCCATCGTGGTGATTGAGAACATCTCGCGCTATATCGAGAAAGGCGAGAAGCCGATGACGGCGGCACTGAAGGGTGCAGGCGAAATTGGCTTCACCATCATCTCACTGACCTTCTCGCTGATTGCGGTGCTGATCCCGCTGCTGTTTATGGGCGATATCGTCGGCCGTCTGTTCCGCGAGTTCGCTGTCACCCTGGCGGTGGCAATCCTGATATCTGCCGTGGTCTCACTCACGCTGACGCCGATGATGTGCGCACGCATGCTGAGCCACGAATCGCTGCGCAAGCAGAACCGTTTCTCTCGCGCCAGCGAGCGCTTCTTTGACCGGGTGATTGCCGGTTACGGACACCTGCTGGCACGCGTGCTGAACCATCCGTGGTTAACCCTGAGCGTGGCGCTCGGCACGCTGGCGCTGTCGATTATTCTGTGGGTGACCATTCCGAAAGGCTTCTTCCCGATTCAGGATAACGGCATTATTCAGGGTACCTTGCAGGCGCCGCAGTCGGTGTCGTTTGCCAGCATGGCGCAGCGCCAGCAGACGGTGGCAGATGCCATTCTGAAAGACCCGGCGGTTGAAAGTCTGACCTCCTTTGTCGGCGTGGACGGCACTAACCCAGCGCTCAACAGCGCCCGTTTACAAATAAACCTCAAGCCGCTGAGCGAGCGTGATGACCGCGTACAGGCCGTTATCAGCCGCCTTCAGCAGTCGGTCGACCGCATTCCCGGTATCCAGCTCTATCTGCAACCGACGCAGGATTTGACTATCGATACCACCGTGAGCCGCACGCAGTATCAATTCACGCTACAGGCCAACTCGCTCGACGCATTAAGCCAGTGGGTGCCGCAGCTGATGGAGCAACTTCAGGCGCTGCCGCAGCTTTCTGACGTCAGCAGCGACTGGCAGGATCAAGGTCTGGTCGCCTACGTTAACGTCGACCGCGATAGCGCTAGCCGTCTCGGCATTTCGATGGCGGACGTTGATAACGCGCTCTACAACGCCTTTGGTCAGCGCCTTATCTCCACCATTTACACTCAGGCTAACCAGTATCGCGTGGTGCTGGAACACGACACCCGCGAAACGCCGGGGCTTTCGGCGCTCGATAACATTCGTCTGACCAGCAGTGACGGCGGCATTGTGCCGTTAACCGCGATTGCCAAAGTGGAGCAGCGTTTTGCGCCGCTGTCGATAAACCACCTCGACCAGTTCCCGGTGACCACGATTTCGTTCAACGTGCCGGATAAGTACTCGCTTGGTGATGCGGTGCAGTCGATCCTGGATATCGAAAAAACGCTGAATCTGCCGTCGGATATTCGTACCGAATTCCAGGGCAGTACCCTCGCCTTCCAATCGGCGCTGAGCAGCACCATCTGGCTGGTGGTCGCAGCGGTGGTAGCGATGTATATCGTGCTCGGCGTGCTGTATGAAAGCTTCATCCACCCAATCACCATTCTGTCGACCCTGCCTACCGCTGGCGTCGGCGCGCTGCTGGCGCTGATGATTGCGGGGAACGAGCTGGACGTTATCGCCATCATCGGGATAATTCTGTTGATTGGTATCGTGAAGAAGAACGCGATCATGATGATCGACTTTGCGCTCGCCGCAGAGCGCGAACAGGGCATGGCGCCGCGCGAGGCGATTTATCAGGCCTGTCTGCTACGTTTCCGCCCGATTCTGATGACGACGCTGGCGGCCCTGCTGGGCGCGCTGCCGCTGATGCTCAGTACCGGCGTTGGTGCCGAACTGCGTCGTCCGCTGGGGATCGGCATGGTCGGCGGCCTGCTGGTAAGCCAGGTGCTGACGCTGTTCACCACGCCGGTTATCTACCTGTTGTTCGACCGACTGTCGCTGTACCTGAAAAGCCGGTTCCCGCGTCGTGAAGAGGAAGCGTAAGTGAAATTTTTTGCGCTTTTTATCTATCGTCCGGTGGCGACGATTTTAATTTCGCTCGCCATTACGCTGTGCGGGGTCCTCGGATTCCGCCTGCTGCCGGTGGCCCCGTTGCCGCAGGTCGACTTCCCGGTGATTATGATCAGCGCCTCGCTGCCGGGAGCGTCTCCGGAGACAATGGCGTCCTCCGTTGCCACACCGCTGGAACGCTCTTTAGGGCGTATCGCGGGTGTCAACGAGATGACATCGAGCAGTTCGCTCGGCAGTACGCGCATCATTCTCGAATTTAACTTCGACCGCGATATTAACGGCGCGGCGCGTGACGTGCAGGCGGCCATCAACGCCGCGCAAAACCTGCTGCCAAGCGGTATGCCAAGCCGTCCGACATACCGTAAAGCTAACCCGTCAGACGCGCCTATCATGATCCTGACGCTCACCTCGGATACCTATTCGCAGGGCGAGCTGTACGACTTCGCGTCAACTCAGCTCGCGCAGAGCATTTCGCAGATTGACGGCGTGGGCGACGTCGACGTTGGCGGCAGCTCCCTGCCCGCCGTGCGCGTTGACCTTAACCCGCAGGCGCTGTTTAACCAGGGCGTGTCGCTGGACGCCGTGCGCACCGCCATCAGCAATGCCAACGTGCGTAAACCGCAGGGGGCAATTGAGGATACCAGCCACCGCTGGCAGCTACAGACTAACGACGAGCTGAAGAAAGCATCGGAGTACCAGCCGCTGATTGTCCACTACAACAACGGCGGCGCGGTGCGTCTTGGCGATGTCGCCACCGTGACTGACTCGGTGCAGGACGTCCGCAACGCCGGGATGACCAACGCCAAACCGGCCATTTTGCTGATGATCCGCAAACTGCCGGAAGCTAACATTATCGACACCGTTGACCGCATCCGGGCAGAGTTGCCGGGCTTGCAGCAAACCATTCCGGCGGCTATCGACCTGCAAATTGCCCAGGACCGCTCGCCAACCATCCGCGCGTCGCTGGAAGAAGTTGAGCAGACGCTGGTGATTTCGGTCGCGCTGGTGATTCTGGTCGTGTTCCTGTTCCTGCGTTCCGGTCGCGCGACGCTTATTCCCGCTGTCGCGGTGCCGGTGTCGCTGATTGGTACCTTTGCCGCCATGTATCTGTGCGGGTTTAGCCTCAATAACCTGTCGCTGATGGCGTTAACCATCGCCACCGGGTTTGTGGTCGATGATGCCATCGTGGTGCTGGAAAACATCTCACGCCATATTGAGGCCGGAATGAAACCCATGCAGGCGGCGCTTCAGGGTAGCCGCGAAGTGGGTTTCACCGTGCTGTCGATGAGCGTCTCACTGGTGGCGGTATTCCTGCCGCTGCTGCTGATGGGCGGCCTGCCGGGCAGGCTGCTGCGAGAGTTTGCCGTCACGCTGTCGGTAGCTATCGGTATTTCGCTCGCCGTTTCGCTCACCCTCACGCCAATGATGTGCGGCTGGATGCTCAAAACCAACCGTCGACATTCGCCAACCCGCAACAAGGGATTTGGTCGCGTGCTGGTCGCCATGCAACAGGGCTACGGTAAGTCGCTGAAATGGGTGCTGGCGCATGCCAGATTAGTCGGCGTCGTCTTCCTCGCGACCATTGCGCTGAATATCTGGCTCTATATCAGCATTCCTAAAACCTTTTTCCCGGAACAGGATACCGGCGTGCTGATGGGCGGAATTCAGGCTGACCAGAGCATTTCGTTCCAGGCGATGCGCGGCAAGCTGCAGGACTTTATGAAGATCATCCGCGAAGACCCGGCGGTGGACAACGTCACCGGCTTTACCGGCGGTTCACGCGTCAACAGCGGTATGATGTTTATCACCCTGAAATCTCGCGATGAGCGCCATGAAACGGCGCAGCAGATTATCGACCGGCTGCGTAAAAAGCTCGCTAAAGAGCCTGGGGCAAACCTGTTCTTAATGGCGGTGCAGGACATCCGCGTCGGCGGCCGTCAGGCCAATGCCAGCTATCAGTACACCCTGCTCTCCGACGACCTTAGCGCACTGCGGGAGTGGGAGCCGAAAATCCGTAAAGCGCTGGCCGCACTGCCAGAGCTTGCCGACGTCAACTCAGACCAGCAGGACAACGGCGCGGAAATGGATCTTATCTACGACCGTGAAACCATGTCTCGTCTGGGGATCAGCGTTGAAGCAGCCAACAGCCTGCTGAATAACGCCTTTGGTCAGCGCCAGATATCCACCATTTACCAACCGCTGAACCAGTATAAGGTGGTGATGGAGGTGGACCCGGTTTACACCCAGGACGTCAGCGCGCTGGACAAGATGTTTGTGATTAATAGCGAAGGCAAGGCCATTCCGCTGTCGTACTTCGCCAAATGGCAGCCCGCGAACGCGCCGCTGTCGGTTAACCATCAGGGGCTGTCGGCGGCATCGACCATCTCCTTCAACCTGCCAACCGGCAAATCACTGTCGGAAGCAAGCGATGCCATCAACCGCACCATGACGCAGCTCGGCGTACCCAACACGGTGCGCGGTTCTTTTGCCGGGACAGCCCAGGTGTTCCAGGACACGATGAATTCACAGGTGATTTTAATCATCGCCGCGATTGCTACGGTCTATATCGTGCTGGGGATCTTGTATGAGAGCTACGTTCACCCGCTGACCATTCTCTCCACGCTGCCGTCTGCGGGCGTCGGGGCGCTGCTGGCACTGGAGTTGTTCAATGCCCCATTCAGCCTAATCGCCCTTATCGGGATCATGTTATTAATTGGCATTGTGAAGAAAAACGCCATCATGATGGTCGACTTCGCCCTGGAAGCGCAGCGTAACGGTAATCTGGCCCCAGAAGAGGCAATCTTCCAGGCCTGCCTGTTGCGTTTCCGCCCGATTATGATGACCACGCTGGCGGCGCTTTTTGGCGCGCTGCCGCTGGTTCTCTCCGGGGGCGATGGCTCGGAGCTGCGTCAACCGCTGGGGATTACGATTGTAGGGGGTCTGGTGATGAGCCAGTTACTGACGCTCTACACCACCCCGGTGGTTTATCTGTTCTTCGATCGTCTGCGTCTGCGTTTTTCGCGTCAACCCCGACAATCGGTAACTGAATAACGATGACTGAGTTACCTGCCAACGTTCGCTGGCAACTCTGGATTGTGGCGTTCGGCTTTTTTATGCAAGCGCTGGACACCACAATCGTCAACACCGCCCTCCCCTCTATGGCGCTGAGCCTGGGGGAGAGTCCGCTGCATATGCACATGGTGGTGGTTTCCTATGTGCTAACCGTCGCCGTCATGCTGCCCGCCAGCGGCTGGCTGGCTGACCGAGTTGGCGTGCGCAATATCTTTTTCACCGCCATTGTGCTTTTCACCGTCGGTTCGCTGTTTTGCGCGCTATCCAGCACGCTCAACGAGCTGGTCATGGCGCGCGTCCTGCAAGGTATTGGCGGGGCGATGATGGTGCCGGTAGGCAGGCTGACGGTGATGAAAATCGTGCCGCGCGACCAGTACATGGCGGCGATGACGTTTGTCACCATCCCCGGCCAGATTGGCCCACTGCTCGGCCCGGCCCTCGGTGGGATTCTGGTCGAGTACGCCTCCTGGCACTGGATTTTCCTCATTAACATCCCGGTCGGCATTATCGGCTGTATCGCCACCCTCGCCCTGATGCCCAACTACACCGTGCAAACGCGGCGTTTCGATATCTCCGGCTTTATCGTGCTGGCGCTGGGGATGGCTACGCTCACCCTGGCGCTGGATGGACAAAAAGGCCTGGGTATCTCGCCGCTGATGGTGGGCGCGCTGGTGGCGATTGGTATCGCCGCTATCGTTATCTATCTGTGGCATGCTCGCGGCAACGACAGCGCGCTATTCAGCCTGAAGCTGTTCCGCACCCCGACCTTTTCGCTTGGCCTGGCCGGCAGCTTTAGCGGGCGTATCGGCAGCGGCATGCTGCCGTTTATGACGCCGGTATTCCTGCAAATTGGAATGGGCTTCGCGCCGTTTCATGCGGGTCTGATGATGATCCCAATGGTGCTCGGCAGCATGGGAATGAAGCGTATCGTGGTCCAGGTGGTGAACCGCTTTGGCTATCGCCGCGTGCTGGTGTTCAGCACCGTCAGCCTGGCGATTATCAGCCTGCTGTTTATGTTTACCGCGCTGGCAGGCTGGTACTACGCCCTGCCGGTGGTGCTGTTCGTGCAGGGGATGGTGAACTCCAGCCGCTTCTCGTCGATGAACACTTTGACTCTGAAAGACCTGCCCGATGACTATGCCAGCAGCGGCAATAGCCTGCTGTCGATGATCATGCAGCTATCGATGAGTATCGGCGTCACCATCGCCGGTATTCTGCTCGGTACCTTCGGCCAGCAGCACATTACCGTGGGTAGTGAAGCGACCCACCACGTCTTTATGTATACCTATCTCTGCATGGCCGTGATTATTGCGCTCCCGGCGCTGGTCTTTGCCCGCGTCCCGGACGACACCACCAAAAACGCGGTGATCGCCCGACACAAACTCAAGGAATAAACCGTGAAATTATGGCGTCCGGGTATCTCCGGCAAACTGTTTCTGGTCATTTTAACCACCTGTATTGTGCTGCTTATTAGCATGCACTGGGCTGTACGCATCAGCTTTGAGCGTGGCTTTATTGACTACATCAAGCGTGGTAATGAGCAGCGATTACAGTTACTCAGCGACGCACTGGCAGAACAGTATGCGCAGCACGGAAACTGGCGCTTTTTACGCAATAACGACCGTTTTATTTTCCAGATCCTGCGCTCTTTTGAGCATGACAATAACGAAGACCGCCAACCGCCGGGCCCACCGGGGCCAGACGGCGAGCCCGGACGAGAACCTGACCGCGGACCGGATCGCGGCGGTATGCCGCCTCACGGCTGGCGCACGCAGTTCTGGGTTGTCGATCAGAACGCTCGCGTGCTGGTTGGCCCTCGCGAAGCGGTTCCGCACGACGGCTCACGCCGTGGGATTATCGTAAACGGCATGGAAGTTGGCGCGGTTATCGCCTCGCCGGTTGAGCGCCTGACGCGTAACACCGATATCAATTTTGACCAGCAGCAGCGCCGCACCAGTTGGCTTATCGTTGGCTTGGCCACACTGCTTGCGGCATTAGCCACTTTCCCGCTGGCCCGCGGTCTGCTGGCACCGGTCAGGCGGCTGGTTGATGGCACCCACAAGCTAGCGGCGGGTGATTTCTCGACCCGCGTTCCGGCTAACAGCAGCGATGAACTTGGCCGTCTGGCAAAAGATTTTAACCAGCTCGCCAGTACGCTTGAGAAAAACCAGCAGATGCGTCGGGATTTAATGGCCGATATCTCCCATGAGCTGCGCACCCCGCTGGCGGTACTGCGCGGCGAGCTGGAAGCGATACAGGACGGGGTGCGCAAATTCACCCCTGAGTCGGTGACTTCGCTACAGGCCGAAGTCGCCACACTGACCAAGCTGGTCGATGACCTGCATCAGCTATCGATGTCCGATGAGGGCGCGCTGGCCTATCAGAAATCCGCCGTCGATATCATATCCCTGGTGGAGATTGCCGCTGATGCCTTCCGCGAACGCCTTGCCAGCCGAGGCCTAACGCTTAACCTTGCGCTGTCAGCGGAAAACGCCACCGTGTTTGGCGACCCGGACCGCTTAATGCAGCTGTTCAACAACCTGCTGGAAAACAGCCTACGCTACACCGACAGCGGCGGTCAGGTGCTGATTCGCACCGCGCTCGACGCCCAGAATATCGTGCTGGAATTTGCCGACAGCGGCCCCGGCGTCACCGACGAACAGCTGGCAAGACTGTGCGAACGCTTCTACCGCACCGAGGGTTCACGCAACCGCGCCAGCGGCGGCTCCGGGCTGGGGCTGGCGATTTGCGCCAACATCGTCACCGCCCACGGCGGGAAGCTTAACGTCGGACATTCGCCTTTTGGTGGGGTTAGCATTAAAGTAGAATTACCGCTGGAACGTGCAATATCGAGAGAAATATGACCGAGTTACCGATTGATGAAAGCGCCCCACGCATCTTGATTGTTGAAGATGAACCCAAACTGGGACAACTGCTCATCGACTATTTACTGGCAGCCCACTATGCCCCGACGCTGATTAGCCACGGCGACAAGGTGCTGCCGTACGTTCATCAGACCCCGCCGGATCTTATCCTGCTGGATCTGATGCTGCCGGGTACCGATGGTCTGACGCTATGCCGTGAAATCCGCCGCTTTTCCGATGTGCCTATCGTGATGGTCACCGCCAAAATCGAAGAGATCGACCGCCTGCTGGGCTTAGAAATTGGTGCCGATGACTATATCTGTAAGCCCTACAGCCCGCGCGAAGTGGTCGCGCGCGTAAAAACCATTTTACGTCGCTGCAAACCACGCACCGAACTGCAGGCCATGGACGAGCAAAGCCCGCTTATCGTGGACGAGAACCGTTTTCAGGCCTCGTGGCGCGATCGCCTGCTCGACCTGACGCCCGCCGAGTTCCGCCTGCTGAAGACGCTGTCGCAGGAGCCCGGAAAAGTCTTCTCCCGCGAACAGCTGCTGAACCATCTTTATGATGATTATCGCGTGGTGACCGACCGGACCATCGACAGCCACATTAAAAACCTGCGTCGTAAGCTGGAGTCGCTGGACGCCGAACAGTCGTTTATTCGCGCCGTTTACGGCGTAGGCTACCGTTGGGAAGCCGATGCCTGCCGCATGGCGTAATGTGACGAGTTGCCGGATGGCGCTGCGCTTATCCGGCACAATGCGGACAAAGGTTTACTCCCCTCCCCCACAGCGCTACAATGCCCGCCCTTAATGTGGGGGCACTCCCCAACTCGCCGCATCAGGTGCGACGAATCTGACCTGTCATCAGAACGAGATAATCATGTTTAAACCGGAACTCCTTTCCCCGGCGGGAACGCTGAAAAATATGCGTTACGCTTTCGCTTACGGTGCCGATGCAGTATACGCTGGCCAGCCACGCTACTCTCTGCGCGTCCGTAACAACGAATTCAATCACGAAAATCTGCAGCTCGGCATCAACGAAGCCCATGCGCTCGGTAAAAAATTCTATGTGGTAGTGAACATCGCCCCGCATAACGCCAAGCTGAAGACCTTTATTCGTGACCTGAAGCCGGTAGTGGATATGGGGCCGGATGCGCTGATTATGTCTGATCCAGGCCTGATTATGCTGGTCCGCGAAAACTTCCCGGAGATGGACATCCACCTGTCCGTTCAGGCAAATGCCGTAAACTGGGCAACGGTGAAATTCTGGAAACAGATGGGGCTGACCCGCGTGATTCTCTCCCGCGAACTGTCGCTGGAAGAGATTGAAGAAGTCCGCACTCAGGTGCCGGATATGGAGATTGAGATCTTCGTTCACGGCGCGCTGTGTATGGCCTACTCTGGCCGCTGCCTGCTATCTGGCTACATCAACAAACGCGACCCGAACCAGGGCACCTGCACCAACGCCTGCCGCTGGGAATACAACGTTCAGGAAGGCAAAGAAGACGACGTGGGCAACATCGTCCACAAATTCGAGCCGATTCCAGTGCAGAACGTTGAGCCAACATTAGGCATCGGCGCGCCAACCGATAAAGTCTTTATGATTGAAGAAGCCAAACGTCCGGGCGAGTACATGACCGCCTTCGAAGACGAACACGGCACCTACATCATGAACTCCAAAGACCTGCGCGCCATCGCTCACGTTGAGCGACTGACCCAGATGGGCGTGCACTCGCTGAAAATCGAAGGCCGTACCAAATCGCATTACTACTGCGCCCGTACTGCGCAGGTTTACCGCAAGGCCATTGATGACGCCGCCTCGGGCAAACCGTTCGATGCCTCTCTGCTGGAAACGCTGGAAAACCTCGCGCACCGCGGCTACACCGAAGGCTTCCTGCGTCGCCACACCCACGACGACTACCAGAACTACGAGCACGGTTACTCCGTCTCCGAGCGCCAGCAGTTTGTCGGCGAATTTACCGGCGAGCGTAAAGGCAATCTGGCCGCCGTCGCGGTCAAAAACAAATTCACCGTCGGCGACAGCCTGGAAATGATGACCCCGCAGGGTAACGTCAACTTCACCCTTGAGCACATGGAAAACCTCAAAGGCGAAGCCACTTCCGTCGCACCTGGCGATGGCCACACCGTATGGTTACCCGTACCGGAAGACGTGGCGCTGGAGTATGGCCTGCTGATGCGTAACTTCGCAGGAGAATCGACTCGGAATCCGCATACCAGCTAGTACATTTATATTGTTTTTCAATAGCAAAGATTCTTAGAAATGGATCACAGACGTAATAATCGATTCTAGGTATCATTCGCTTCGCTGAAAAACATAATCCATAAATGCTAGCTGTACCTAGGAACCACCTCCTTAGCCTGTGTAATCTCCCTTACACGGGCTTATTTTTTTGTCTGGCAGCAAAAGTTCAGTGTTGTGCTTTGCTTAACGTAAGCTGTAAACCCGCTACCGCAGCAAGCTGAGCAAGCGTTGTGACCGTCGGGTTTCCCTTCTCAGATAAAGCACGATAAATGCTCTGACGCGCCAGTCCCGTCTTTTTCGCCGCCTCGGCGATACCACCACGCGCTTCTAGCACGCGGCGTAATGCAATAAGGAACCCCCCTAAACCGCCTTCTTCATTAATATTTTCAAGCGCGGTTTTGAGATAAAGGTCCGCATACTCAGGATCGGCTCGAAATGCTTCAATCATGAGCTTGTCACGATCCACCGCTGGGGCAATGGTTTCCACTTTTTTAGTCGCTATTGTCATTTAGCCCTCGCTTTAAAATCTCTAAGATATTCAATTGCCTTATCGATATCCGCGGCCTGCGTTTTCTTCGTACCGCCGATATGCAAAAGGATAATCTCGCCGTCTTCTAAGGAGTAGTACACTCGATAGCCGGGGCCATAATCAATACGTAACGCCCAGACGCCATCCCTTTCAAACTTGTGATCACCAAAGTTTCCTGATTCAGCCCGGTCTAGTCTGGTATCAATCTTTACGGCGGCGAGGAGGTCCTTCTTTTTTAGTCGGGCTAACCACTCACAAAAAGGCTTATCACCGTTTTCATCCTGATAAAATTGAGATTTGTACATCCCTTTACCCTCATTCCTTTTCCCGAGTTCAATTGTCACTTATAAGAGACAAGCTGGCAAGATGTTTGTCACCTATAAGAGACAACAGGCATATCTGCGTATCATTTGTTACACTCTTTGCATACCCCACAAAGAGGTACCACGGATGTCCGATTTTCCTGCAAGCTTATTGATTTTAAACGGCAAGGGTGCCAATACCCCCCAGCTCCGCGAGGCGGTTGAACTGCTGCGCGATGAAGGGGTGACCATTCATGTTCGCGTCACCTGGGAGAAAGGCGATGCGGTGCGTTATGTGGAAGAGGCCATTCGCCTGAACGTCGAGACGGTGATCGCGGGCGGCGGCGACGGGACGATTAACGAAGTCGCGACGGCGCTGATCCACAGTGAAAGCCGCGAGGTACCGGCGCTCGGCATTTTGCCGCTCGGTACCGCCAACGATTTTGCCACCAGCGTCAATATTCCAGCGGATCTGGCTAATGCGCTGAAACTCGCCATTGCCGGTCGCGACGTGCCGGTCGATATCGCCCAGGTGAACCACAAAACCTGTTTTATCAATATGGCCACCGGCGGCTTCGGCACGCGCATCACCACCGAAACGCCAGAAAAACTCAAAGCCGCGCTGGGCGGCGTGTCGTACCTGATTCATGGGCTGATGCGGATGGATACGCTGAAGCCAGACCGCTGCGAAATTCGCGGCGAGAACTTTAGCTGGCAGGGCGATGCGCTGGTTATCGGTATTGGTAACGGCCGTCAGGCGGGCGGCGGGCAGCAGCTGTGTCCGGACGCATTGATTAACGACGGTTTGCTGCACCTGCGTATTTTCACCGGAGAGGAACTCATTCCGGCGCTATTTAATACGCTCGCCAGCAACGATGGCGCGGAGAATCTGGTGGATAGCGTCTCGCCGTGGTTTGAAGTCACCGCGTCACACGAGATGACCTTTAACCTCGACGGCGAGCCGCTCAGTGGCAAAACTTTCCGTATGGAGATTTTACCGGCGGCGCTGCGCTGTCGCCTACCGCCGGACTGTCCGCTGTTACGTTAACGCATTGCGCGTTTCAGGATACGCTCCGACTGGCGTTTGAAATCCGTTGCCACTTCGGCGACGGTTTTCTTACCGTAATCGATGGACTGCAACGCGCTATCAAACTCCTGCACCAGCTGCGGGTCTTCCAGATATGGCGAAACGGAAAGTGTGGTCGGCAGCGCAAGCGCCTGTTTGATACCGGCAACCGACGGGTCTTTATCGTTAATCACCCCGGCCTGCGTCAACGTTGCCACCGCACTTTTACTCAGCGGTACGCCGCGCTCAAGCCCCAGCAGGGTTACGCCCTCTTTGCTGTTCAGCAGGAAGTTAATCAGCTTCGCCGCTTCTTCTGGGTGTTTAGTGGTCTTGCCAATCGACAGCATCATCGACGGTTTAATAAACAGCCCCGCATCGGTAGCGCCTGACAGCATTGGGTAGTCACCCAGCTCCAGCTTCGCCGGTGGCTTGAGGTTGTCCGAGTATTTGGTGACGGCGGTGTTCCACATATAAACGCCGCCCCACTCCCCTTCAATCCACGGCTTCATCTCATACATATTGCCCTTGCCGAACGAAGCGTAATACTTCATATCCGGAATCACGTGGTTGTCGATAAGCGTTTTATACAGCTGGAAAAACTCGACCCATTGCGCATCGCTGTAGGTGAATTTTTTGCTCTGCTCATCAATGGCCGGGATATTGTATTTCTGCACCATATAGGAGTTGAGCAGCGCCAGCACGCCGAGGCTTTCCGGAGCCACCGGGTAATACGGCTTACCAAGCTTGCTCTCAAAGGTTTTCCCGGCGCTTATCAGCTCATCCCAGTTTTTCGGGTAGCTGATACCGGCCTTTTTCCAGGTTTGATCGTTGTAGTAGAAGATACGTGCGGTCATGGCGACCGGGATCCCGTTCAGCTTGCCTTTAACCGTGACCGGCTGGAGATCTTTGGCGGTAAACTGGTCGAGACCAATCTCCGCTTTGACCTTGTTGAGATCGTAAAAGCCGTTACCGTCTTTAGAAAACAGCGCTAGCCAGTTCCAGTTGGTCTGCATCACGTCCGGCTCGGTACCGCCCGCTAACTGCGTAGTCAGGCGCGAAGTGTGCCCGTCCCAGCCGGTGTATTCGGCTTTGACGTTGATATCCGGATACTGCTGATGAAAAGCTTCCAGCGCCTTCAGCGTCACCTGATGGCGGCCGTTGCCGCCCCACCAGGACATGCGTAGATCGACGGGTTCTGCTGCCAGCGCGGACGCAGTACAGGCACAGAGGACGAGCGGTAGGGCAAGACGGAAAGATTTTTTATGCATTTTTATTATTCCCAGAGGCAAATTGATGGGGTAGGCCGGATAAGGCGTTTACGCCGCCATCCGGCACCTGAGCCGAACTGCCCGATGGCGCTACGCTTATCGGGCCTACAGTTAATATGCAGCCACCTCACGGGCCATTTCTCGCGTGTATTGACGGCTGGCGTTGACCAACATCTGCGTGTACGGCGTTTGCGCTTCACCGTTGACCAAGGCATCAACGGTGAGCGTTTCGAGAATCTTGCCGTACTGCATCACCGCTACCTTCTGGCAGAGATGGGCAATCACGCCCAGATCGTGCGTCACCATCAGGTACGTGAGATTCGACTCTTTTTGCAGCTCAGCCAGCAGGTTGAGGATTTCCGCCTGCACCGACACGTCCAGCGCCGAGGTTGGCTCATCCAGCAACAGCACCTGCGGCTCGAGGATCAGCGCCCGGGCAATCGCCACGCGCTGGCGCTGGCCGCCGGAGAGCTGGTGCGGATAACGGTCGCGGAAAGCGCGGTTCAGCCCCACGCGGTCTAGCAGCGTATTGATGCGCCGGTCGCGCTCGCCGATGCCGTGAATTTGCAGCGGCTCCTCCAGGATGTCGCCAATGGTATGACGTGGATGCAGCGACCCGTAGGGGTCCTGAAACACCATCTGCACCTGACGGCAGCGCTCGCGGCTAATCTTATGCGAGAGCCGCTGGCCGCTAATCGCCAGCTCGCCCTGCCAGTGATTAAACAGCCCGGCGAGACACTTCAGCACCGTGGTTTTCCCGGAGCCAGACTCCCCCACCAGGCCATAAATCTCGCCCGGCTTAACGTGGAAATTGACATCAAACAGCACCTGGTTGCGCTTTTCACCCTCACCAAACACCAGGCTTAAGTTGTTCACTTCAATCATTGTGCGCTCCTTAATCGGTCAGCCAGTTGGTCTGACGCTGTAGCACCGGGAGAACCGGGCGGCGATGGTGCATATCCGGCAAGGCGCTAATCAGCCCCTGCGTGTACGGATGGGTGGCGTTATCAAGATCGCAGGCGGCAATCGACTCCACCACGCGCCCGGCGTACATCACCAGCACGCGGTCACAGAAGCTGCGCACCAGGTTGATATCGTGGCTTATAAAAATCAGCCCCAGCCCGCGGGATTTCACCAGATCATCCAGCAACCCCAGGACCTGCAAACGTACCGACACGTCGAGCGCCGAGGTCGGCTCATCGGCAATCACCAGCTCCGGGTCGGTAATCAGCATCATCGCAATCATGATGCGCTGCCCCTGCCCACCGGAAATCTCGTGCGGATAAAGGTTGTAGACGCGTTCCGGTTGGCGAATACGCACCACGTCGAGCATCTCCATCGCCTTAGTTTTTGCCTCGGTTTTATAGCCCGGATGGTGAGTCAGCCAGGCTTCGGCAATCTGGTCGCCGACGCGCACTACCGGGTTCAGCGAATATTTCGGGTCCTGCATAATCATCGAAATACGCTTGCCGCGAATGGCACGCATCTGCGCCTCGCTGGCGTTTAACAGATCGATATCACCGAACTGCATCCGGCTGGCGTCAATGCGCGCTTTTTTTGGGTGCAGGTGCAGCAGCGCACGGCCCACGGTGGATTTACCGGAACCGGATTCACCCACTATCGCCAGCTTCTCCTGCCCGAGTTGGAAGGAGATGCCGCGCACCGCATGGGTTACCGCGCTGCCGTTGACGAAATCCACGCTTAAATCGCGTACGTCGAGCAGCGGTGCAGCGCTATTCGCTGCGAGGATCGAGGATGTCACGTAGGCCATCTCCTAAGAAGTTGAACGCTAAGCTGTTGATCAAAATCGCCAGCCCCGGGATCGTTACTACCCACCAGCACTCCATCATGTAGGTACGGCCGCTGGAAATCATCGCCCCCCACTCTGGATCCGGCGGCTGTGCGCCGAGGCCAAGGAAGCCCAGACCGGCGGCGGTCAGGATGATCCCCGCCATGTTCATGGTGATACGAATAATCACCGACGGCAGGCACAGCGGCACAATGTGGCGCCACAGCACGCGGGCCGGCGAGGCACCCTGCAAACGGACAGCAGAAATAAAGTCCGCCTGACGCAGCGACAGCGTTTCCGCGCGCGCCAGACGCGCAATCGGTGGCCAGGCGGTGAGCGTGATGGCAATGACCACGTGCTCAAGCCCCGGGCCTAAGGCGGCGACGAACGCCAGCGCCAGCACCAGGCTTGGGAAGGAAATAAAGATATCGGTCACGCGCATCAGCACCATATCGACCTTACCGCCGAAGTAGCCCGCACAGACACCGAGCAGCAGCCCCAGCGGGCCGACGGTGACCGAGACCAGCAGCACGATGTAGAGCGTTATGCGCGCGCCGTATACCAGGCGGCTGAAGATATCGCGGCCAAATTCGTCGGTGCCAAACCAGTGCTGGGCGCTCGGCGCGCTCAGCGCGTTGCTGAGGTCCTGCACCAGCGGGTTGTAAGGGGCAATCAGCGGCGCAAATATCGCCACCACCAGCAGCAGGAAGATAATCCCGCCGCCGATAGCGGTCAGCGGGTTACGCGCCATCTTGCCAATAAATCCCCCGGCTCTGGCCAGCCCGCGCAGCAGGCGCTGGCGGCCTTCACCGGCGGTGCCGGAGAGTCGACTATCGAGAGAAACCGTCATGATTTTGTCCTCGGGTCGAAGAATTGATACAGCATGTCGGAGAGCAGGTTAAGCATCACGAAGATCACCCCCACCAGCAGCACACAGCCCATCACCGCGTTCATGTCGCCCAGCAGCAGGCTGCCGGTGAGATAAGAACCAAAGCCCGGCCAAGAGAAGACGGTTTCAATTAACACCGCCCCTTCCAGCAATGACCCGTAGGCCAGCGCCACCACCGTCAGCAGCTGGACGAGGATGTTACGGAACGCGTGATTCCAGATAACCTGACGCTCGGTCAGCCCTTTGACGCGCGCGGTGATGATGAACTCCTGCGACAGCTGCGCCAGCATAAAGCTGCGGGTCATACGGCTGATGTAGGCGAGCGAGTGAAAGCCCAGCAGCGCCGCTGGCAGGATCAGGTGATTAATGGCGTTCCAGAACACGTCGCTGTTTCCGGCCAGCAGCGCATCAACGGTCATCAGCCCGGTACGACGCGGTACAATGCCGTCGAGCCCGAGGTCAACGCGCCCCGCACCGCCCACCCAGCCTAGCCAGGCGTAGAACACCAGCAGCCCCATCATCCCCACCCAGAAAATCGGCGTGGAATAACCGGCGAGGCTGATAATGCGCACCACGTAATCAGAAATACTGTTGCGACGCGCCGCCGCCAGTACGCCCAACGGAATGCCGAGGCCTGCGCCGACGATAATCGCCATCGTCGCCAGCTCCATGGTGGCCGGGAAGACGCGAATAATATCGTCGGTTACCGGCTTGCCGGTCAGCAGCGCGTTACCCAGGTCGCCGTGCAGCAGATTGACGAAATAGATACCAAACTGGGTCATCAGCGACTGGTCAAAGCCCAACTGGTGATAGACCTGCTGATAGGTACTCTGGTCGGCATCCGGGCCGACAATCGCCAGCACCGGGTCGATAGGCATCACGCGGCCAATAAAGAAGGTCAACAGCAGCAGGCCAAACAGCGTAATCGCCACCTGCATCAACCGTTTTGAGAAGCGCCGGGTCCGGGAGCCGGGCGCAAGAATTGCCGTACTCATCCTTTATCTCCTTCGCTGACTTTGTAGACTTCACGCAGGAACGTAGTGGCCGATGGGTGCGGTTTGTAGTCTTTCACCTCGTTACGCACCACCACCGAGTCGACCATCTGCGACACCGGGATCATCGCCGGGATCAGCGCATCAAAGCGGGTCTGAATGGCCTGATAATCGGCAATCTGTTTTTGCGGGTTACGCTCGAGCAGCGCGCCGTCGATCATCTCGTTAAGCTGCTTGTCATAGAACCCTGTGCGCCAGCCCTGAAAGTTAGTCAGGCGCGCTTCGTCGCTGTTGTCCGGGTTGTAGACCAGCGCGCGCAGGCTGGAGTGCGGATGGGGCTCCATACCGCTGCCGCCGCGCCCGACCAGCATGTCGAACTTACGCTCACGCATGGCACCGTAAATCTGGTTGCCGGTACCGGTAATAATTTTGGCGTTAATGCCCGCCTGCATCAGCGTGGACTGCACGGCAATGGCGATATTGAGGAACGGCTGGTCGGCGAGCACGCGCAGCGTAGTGTCAAAGCCGTCAGGATATCCGGCCTCCGCCAGCAGCTTTTTTGCCCGCGCGAGATCGAAGGTGTAGCCCGGATCGGGCAGCGTTGACGGCATTCCGGCTTTGATCGGGCGCTGGTGTAACACGCCGTAGCCCGGCATCAGCGCTTTGTTGATGCCCTGATAATCAATCAGGTAGCGCACCGCTTCACGGACTTTCGGGTTAGCGAAGTGCGGCTCTTTCATGCTCATCGACACGTAATACATGGTGCCGCGCTGTACCGCATCGACGGTGAGCTGCGGGTCTTTACGCAGGGCGTTGATGTCCGACACTGCCATGTTGCTGGCAATATCGAGGTCGCCTTTCTCAATCATCAGACGCAGGGTCTGCGACTCCTGGAAGTGACGCAGCACCACGCGGTTCATCTTCGCCTCGCCGCGCCAGTAGTCCGGGTTGCGCTTCATGCGCAGCACGTCTTTTGCCTGCCAGGTTTCCAGCGTAAACGGCCCGGAACCGGCTTCGTGGGTGGTCAGCCACTTATTGCCCCAGTCGTTATTCTGCTCATGGCTTTGCACGGTTTTGCTATCGAGTACGCCGAGGTTACCCAGTGCCGCCAGCGAATAAATCACCAGCTGCGGGTCGTTATCTTTGGGCAGGACAATTTGCACCGTCTCGTCGTCCAGCGCCGTTACCTGCTTGTCGACGTTCTTCTTGCTGAAGCCGTAGGACTTCCACACCGACGCCTGCGCCAGGTTAAGGTGCAGTATGCGGCGCATCGACCACACCACATCAGCGGCGGTCAGCGGGTTGCCGGAGTGAAACTTGACGTTATTTTGCAGATGGAAGGTCAGCGTTTTGCCGTCCGGGCTGATATCCCAGGATTTGGCGAGCGCCGGTTTAACGTTGGTGAGCTGTTCAGGGTCAAGCTCCACCAGTGAGTCATAGAGATTCACCACAATCCCCACCACTTCGTTGCCGGTCATTGCTGCCGGGTCGAGGGTGAGAAGGTTATTCATGTTCATGCCGATGATGAGCTGATCCGGCGGCGTTTTTGCCAACGCCGCCCCGCTCCCCATCGTCATGGTAAGCGCGAGCAAACACGCTCCCAGCAAGGAGGATTTTTTCATCTATCTATCGCCTGTAGGGTACGACAGGCGACGAATCCGTCCGTGCCTGTCTTTTATTTGTTATGTGTCAGTCGTGGCTGACGGTGTTGGCTTCGATAAAGGCAAAATTGATGTCTTCGCCCAGTCCAGGGCGTTGAGACAGGTGAACGTAACCATCGGCGTCCATTGGATCGACGATACTGTTCAGGTAGGCCGCTGGCTGATCGTAGTCGAGGAACGGATGCAGCAGGCCACGCTCGTACCAGCGACAGTTGCGAATGGCGCCAATCACCGCCAGGCTCGCCGCGCCGTTACCGTGCACTTCGCAGTCCATACCAAACGACTCCGCCAGTGCCGCCACCTTCATGGTTGGCGTAATA
Source organism: uncultured Kluyvera sp. (assembly GCF_902485085.1). NCBI lineage: Bacteria > Pseudomonadati > Pseudomonadota > Gammaproteobacteria > Enterobacterales > Enterobacteriaceae > Kluyvera > uncultured Kluyvera sp. The sequence continues at coordinate 47,506 of NZ_CABTJS010000009.1, read as the reverse complement.
CCGCCCACGCCGTTGGCCCCTGCGCGCAGGATGTCGCACGCCCCCGCTTTCACCCAGTCGGCACGGCTATGGTGCTTACCGCCGAAGCTTTCCGGCCCGATAATCGGAATCGAGAGGTTTTCAGCAAGCCAGGCGTAAGAGGACATGCTGTCCTCTTCCATCGGCTCTTCAAACCAGGCGAAGTTGAGTTTTTCCAGCTCTTTACCAATCCACAGCGCTTCAGTACGGCTATACCAGTGGTAGCCGTCGATCATCAGGTCGATATCCGGACCCACGGCCTCACGCACCGCGGCGCAAGCTTTGATATCCATTTTTGGGTTTGGCGCGAACGATACCGGCGGCATCCAGGTGTGCAGCTTAATAGCTTTATAACCGCGCGCCACCAGCGTTTCGGCAAAGGCAGCGTACTCTTCCGGCGTTGACAGGCCGCCTTCAAGGTCATCGCCGCACATGGTGCTGCCGTAGGCCGGGACTTTATCGCGATAGCCACCCAGCAGCTTGTAAACCGGCATATTGAGCTTACGCCCAATGAGATCCCACAATGCCTGCTCCACGAAAGAGAGCGCACGTTCGGTCAGCTGATGCGCGCTGCCGCGCTGCCAATGCACCAGATCCTGCCAGATACGCTCACGGTCGAACGGGTCTTGCCCTACCAGCACCTTGCGAAAGAAGGTATTCACCACGAACGGACGCACGATTTCCGGCGGCGCAAAGGAATAGCCCTTGCTACCGTCGTCGGCGGTAATGGTCAGCATCGCCATCTTGGCCATGCTTTCTGGCCCCGGATGAGAATGTCCGGCGCTGTCGGAGACGCGGCGCGTAGGGTGCTGGAAAACGGTGACATTTACAGATTCAATTTTCATTAAGTGTCCTTAATACAACATGCTACATGGCGATTACTTCGCCACGGTTCTGTGTAATACACGGTTCCGGTAATACGGTTTTAGCGAATTGAAAAGGCGTTTCATCACTAATCTAAGCACAAAATAGCACCACTTCCACGGACAATTTCCGCTAACACCGGGCTGTTTTTTGGGCATGCGCACGAGAGTGCGTGACGTTTTTCACAAAAGGATGGGGAAATGTGAGGGGGATCGTCATCCCCTCCCGGGCGGGAGAGGATGAACAAAAATCAGGCGAAGGTGATTTTGCTATCGAGGTAAACATCCTGAACGGCGTTGATTAATTCCACACCGTCGGCCATCGATTTTTTGAAGGCTTTACGGCCAAGAATCAGCCCCATACCGCCCGCACGTTTGTTGATAACCGCCGTACGTACCGCATCGGAAAGGTCAGTTTCGCCGCCCGCAGCACCGCCGGAGTTAATCAACCCGGCACGGCCCATATAGCAGTTCGCCAGCTGGTAGCGCACCAGATCGATAGGGTTATCGGTGGTCAGCTTGGTATACACACGTTCGTCGGTATAGCCGAAGTTCACCGCTTTATAGCCGCCGTTATTCTCGGCCATTTTCTGCTTCACAATATCCGCGCCGATGGTGGCTGCCAGATGGTTGGCCTGACCGGTCAGGTCCGCAGACACGTGGTAATCAACGCCATCTTTTTTAAACGCCGGGTTACGCAAATAGGCCCACAGTACGGTGACCAGCCCCAGCTCATGCGCGCGTTCAAAGGCCGCTGAGATTTCTTCAATCTGGCGGCGCGACTCTTCTGAACCAAAATAGATGGTCGCCCCGACCGCCACCGCACCCAAATTGAACGCCTGCTCGACGCTGGCATACAGCGTCTGGTCAAAGGTGTTCGGGTAGCTCAGGGTCTCGTTATGGTTGAGCTTGACGAGGAACGGAATGCGGTGCGCGTAGCGGCGGGATACTGAAGCCAGCACCCCATAGGTGGAAGCCACGCAGTTGCAGCCTGCTTCAATCGCCAGTTCAACGATATTTTTCGGGTCAAAATAGAGCGGGTTGGCGGCAAACGAGGCTCCGGCAGAGTGCTCAACGCCCTGGTCCACTGGCAGAATCGACAGATAACCCGTCCCAGCTAAGCGCCCGGTATTGTAGAGAGTCTGCATATTTCGTAGCACGGCAGGTGGACGGTTGTTATCCGTCATTACCCGGTCAACGTAGTCGTGGCCAGGCAGATAGAGCTGGTCGGCTGGAATGGTCATACAACGATGCTGTAAAAGGCTGTCGGCGTCTTTGCCAAGCAACTGCGCAATATCAGTCATAGCTATGCTCCCGTAAGCGCCGACATCATGTCGGCTGGTTGTCCTGCTCAACACTTTTGAGCAGGATAAGCCTGGTACCGGGAGTGTGGAATGTCCAACTTTTGACAGATTTTAAGCACAACCTGCTGGCACGTCAGCCGGACAGTTACCACCATTCGTGGAAATGATGCACCGGCCCGATACCTTCACCTACCTGCAAAGTATCGGCCTGGGCCAACGCCTGCGACAACCACGCTTTTGCCACCGGCACGGTTTCCTGCCAGCTGGCATGGCGCGGCCTTAAGGCCGCCAGCGCCGCCGACAGCGTACAGCCTGTACCGTGGGTATTTTTGGTCGCCACGCGCGGCGCGGTAAAACGCATTTCCCCTTCAGCGGTAAACAGCCAGTCCGGGCTTTCAGCGTCGTCCAGATGCCCGCCCTTCATCAGCACCGCTTCACAGCCGAGTGCCCGCAGCGCCCTGCCCTGCTCCAGCATTTCGCGCTCATTACGGGCATGCGGCGCGTCAAGCAGCGCTGCCGCTTCCGGTAGATTTGGCGTAATCAGAGAGACCTGAGGCAGCAGGCGCTGGCGCAGCGTCTCAACCGCCGATGCCGACAGCAGCGGATCGCCGCTTTTCGCCAGCATTACCGTATCCAGCACCACGTTCTTAATGCGATAGCGTTGCAGACGTTCGGCGACCGCTTCCACAATATCTGTCTCCGCCAGCATGCCAATTTTGGTGGTGTCGATGCGTACATCGCTGAACACGGAATCAAGCTGCGCGGCCACGAAATCAGGTTCAATTCGGTAAACCGACTGCACGCCGCGGGTATTTTGCGCCACCAGCGCGGTAATCACCGAGCAGCCATAGGCGCCAAGCGCCGAGAAGGTTTTCAGGTCGGCCTGAATGCCTGCGCCGCCGCTTGGATCGGTGCCAGCGATAGTTAATGCGTTGATGCGCTTCATGCCTTCACCTCCCCGTGCATCGCATACAGCGCGTCGAGGAATGCGGGAACAAAACTTCCCGGTCCTCGTCCCTGCGCCGCGCGCTGCCCCGCCAGTTTCATCACGGCACATGCGCCCGCCACGTTCAGTAATCGGTCACCCGGTAAGGCACAGCTTGCCGCCACCACCGCCGAAAGCGCACAGCCGGTTCCCACCACGCGGGTCATCAACGGAGAACCGCCGTTTACCGCCAGCGTACGTTCACCGTCGGTGATGTAATCAACTTCACCGGTTACAGCAACAATCGCGCCGCTTTCTCGTGCCAGTTTCTGTGCCGCCGGTAGCGCCGTCGCGGCGGTATCGGTAGTGTCTACGCCGCGCCCGCCCTGACTTTCGCCCGCCAGAGCCATAATTTCAGAGGCATTGCCACGAATTGCCGCCGGGGCCATCCGCACCAGTTCACGACAGAAATCAGTACGCAGCGTCAGCGCCCCCACCGCCACCGGATCGAGCGCCCACGGGGTTCCGGCACGGTTCGCACTTTCTACCGCCGCCCGCATGGCCTGAGCACGTGGTTGAGTTAACGTGCCGACGTTAATCAGCAGCGCGCTGGCAATAGACGAAAACTGGGCGGCTTCACCCGCGTCAATCACCATCGCTGGCGATGCGCCAAGCGCAAGCAGGACGTTTGCGGTAAAGGTCTGTACGACGTCATTGGTCATACAGTGAACCAGCGGGGAATGTTGATGCAGAAAGTATGCGGTGTGCGCTGATTGCGCGGGACTTAGCAGGTCGGCTTGCATGGTTTGCTCCTGCCAAAACGCGAAGAAGCAATGACCAAACGGCCTCTGACTTCCCTACGCTGGCATTATCCAGATCAGGTGGTACGGGTTTTTCTCAGCCTTCACAAGGAAGGGCACCCCGAGTCATTTGAATCAATTTTTAGCGATTAACATGTTATTAATCGCTGCCCGCAATAATGCCAGCAGGCAATCCGACAAACAAGCCCGTACGTCAAACCCAGGCATTGGACGATGGCTTATCCGTAATTTTGCCGCCGTGTTTTACCCTGTTTGGCTACATACATCGCCTTGTCGGCATAGTCGAGAAGCTGTTGTTCATTGCTGCCATGTTCAGGATAACACGCGATCCCGATACTAGGGGCAACCGTCACCGCGTAGCCATCAAGGCTAAAAGGCAAACGGAACGCATCATCAATTTTTTTGGCGACGAGCTCCGCGTGTTCAGGCAATAACGGTCTTTGAAGCAAAACGACAAACTCATCGCCGCCAATACGGGCGACGGTATCCGATTCTCGTATGCAGCGCTTCAGGCGCACGGCGGTCTCTTGTAGCAAGAGATCGCCCATCCCATGACCCAGCGTATCGTTAACCTGTTTAAATTTATCGAGATCGATAAACAGCAGCGCCAGTTGGCTTAGCTCATGGCGGGCAATCGCCAGCGCCGTTTTCAGGCGATCGTACAATAGGCCGCGATTCGGCAGGTCGGTGAGCTGATCGTATTGCGCCATATGTTGCAATCGGGCCTGCATCTGCTGGCGTTCAATAACCGTCGCAATTTGCGTCGAGACAAACTGCAGCAGTTCCTGATCCTGTACGTTGTAGCACACGCCGCCCGGATAGCTTTTGAGCACCAGCGCGCCAATCGTGCCTTTATGCGATTTTAGCGGAACGCCCAGCCAACAGAATGGGTTAATACCAAAAGAAAAACGCAGTTCTTCCATACGGCTCGCCATCGTCTCAGGCGTGAGCAGCAGCGGTTGACCGGTGTGAATCACTTCTGCGTAAAACGTCGCTGGGATCAGGGTAAACGGTGCGGGGGTATCCTGATACTCATCGACGTGGTACGGAAAGCTCAGTTGGCCCGTTTCATCATCGTAGAGCGTTACCGAAAAGTTATCGGCGGGCAGCAGTGTACCGACAATCTGATGAATACGCTGGAATAGCTTGAGCAGATCCTCAGCGGTATGCGCAGCTTCAGAAATAGCATAAAGAACAGTTTGCAGCTGTTCTGAACGTTTACGCTCGGTGATATCGCGGGCAACACCAATACGTAATTGATCGGCCGGAGACCAGCGCGCTGACCACATGATATTCAAGACCTGGCCATTTTTGTGGACATAACGGTTTTCAAAATGAAATTGCGGGTTACCCGACATCACGTCGACTATCGAATTCCGGGTTAATTCCCGGTCTTCCGGCAACATTATTTCGAACATGTTACGGCCAATCAGTTCTTTCGGCGTATAGCCAAAAATACGCTCGCAGGACGCACTGGCAAAAATGATATTGGCGTGGGCATCAACGGCAAAAACAGCGTCCATCATGAGATCGATAAAACTGCTCAACGGTGCGTGAGAATTCGATTCCATAGAGAAAGTCAGGCCTGAATATAAGAATGAGTGCGACAACCATTGAAAACCGTCGCCCATAAGCGCTACAGCAATGGTTAAATATAGTACAGTGAGAGTTTACTATACAATCAAAAAGCGTCACGCCACGGTGCTAAAAAACGTAGTCATATTTGGACATGGAGGTTTCCGCTGCCTTTCTTTTTGCCCACCTGGCGCTTCATTTTCCTTCCTCGCGCAATCGGCACATAATAGTTGCTAAGATTGTCCTGCATAATGAGGTATTGCGATGCCTGTCTATCATCATACGCTGGTATTGATTAACAATAGCCTTGATGGCGTTCCGTTGTTACAGCATGCAGCCAGGATGGCGCAAGAAAGCGCAATGAAAATTACTATTGCCCATATCAGTACCGATTACCGGGCGCTGAACTATGTCTCCGATAGCCTGATGGACGACGATGTGTCGCAGGAAGTCATTCAGGCAAAAGCACTGCTTAGCGAGCTGGCGGCAACCGTCTCTTTACCCGTGCAAACGCTGGCGCTGGTGACGGCACGACGATTTGAAGATGTTGAAGCTTGTGTACAGCACAACAATATCGACCTGATTATTGCGGGTCACCATAACCGGCTGTTGGGCGTGCTAGCCTCACATTCGCTGGAATACATTAATCATTTAACGGTGGATGTGCTGATTAAGCATTTAGATTGACCCGGCGTCGCTTTGCTCGGCCGGGCGGCTATTATACGGTGCTGGTTTCGCGGAGTTCTTTTAGCAGTAATGTGAAGCACGCTTCGATAAGCGGTGGCAGCGTCTGTGGGCCACGCATCAGCGCAACGGTGCGGGTTAACGCTGGTTGTTGGAGTTGCGCAACCCGAAGCGCCTCATCCTGTAAATGCGTGGTATACAGCTGTGGAAGGATCCCCACCGCCAGCCGTGAGCGCACCAGCCCATACAACGTTTCAATATAATCGACCTGATAGCGGGTATTGAGCGTCAGACGCTGGCTCTCAACTAATGCCCCAACCAGACGCTGAATATTACCTTTAGAGAACACCGCAATATCGCGCCCTGCCAACTGCTTCCACGGCAGATGTGTCTGGCCTGCCAGCGGGTCATCTGCATGCAGCACGGCCACCAACGGGTCTTCACGCAGCGGAAAGACCTGTAGCTCCGCCGGCAACGAACTGTCGATAGCGCCAACGCCAAAATCAACCTGCCCGCTTTGCAAGTCACGCGCTAGCGCATCGTTGGTACGGTCAAGAAATTCTACCCGCAGACGCGGAAACGCCAGGGCCAGCGCTTCAGGCAGCAGCGGAAACAGCAGCGAACTCACCGACGGCACCAGCCCGATGCGCACGGTGCCGTCACCGCCCGCTTCGACTATCTGCTGCATATCGTGAAATGCCATCTGCGCGACGCTCAGCACACGCTGGGCGTGAGGCAATATGGCCGCCCCCAGCTCAGTGAGCGTGACCGACGAGGCGGTGCGGTTAACCAGCTTACCGCCCAGCACCGTTTCAATCTGGCGCAGGGCGCTACTCAACGCCGGTTGGCTAATCGCCAGCCGGTTAGCGGTATCGGTAAAGTGACGCAGCTGCGCCAGCGTGACAAAATACTGCAACTGTTTAAGCGAGAGCGCAGGCAATCGCTGCCAGGGGTCGGTCATGATGTGCTTCACTCGTGGCTATCACGCAGGATAAGCTGAAGTTATCAGGTGATAAATTTAATCATATGGGCAACCGTTTGCTCTGCCCTTAAAGTAGCACGCATTATCCCTGTGCCGGAGTTGTTATGTCCAGCAATGCTGAAAACCGCCGCCGCGCCGTTCAGGCCGCACGAGGCGAGTCCCCGTTTGATCTTTTGCTCACCGATGCCGCTATTGTTGATATGGCGACCGGCGAAGTTCGCGAAGCTGATGTTGGTATCGTTGGCGATATGATTGCCAGCGTGCACCCACGCGGCAGCCGCAGCGACACGCTGGAACGCCACTCTCTGCCCGGCGTTTACCTCTCTCCCGGCCTGATGGACACCCACGTTCACCTCGAAAGTTCGCACCTGCCGCCGGAACGCTACGCCGAAATCGTGCTGGCACAGGGCACTACCGCCGTATTCTGGGACCCGCATGAGCTGGCAAACGTGCTGGGCGTGGCGGGCGTGCGCTACGCCGTAGAAGCCAGCCGCCATCTGCCCCTGCAGGTGATGGTTGCCGCGCCGTCAAGCGTACCGTCTACGCCGGGTTTAGAAATGTCCGGGGCCGATTTTGCCGGTGCCGAAATGGAAACCATGCTCGGCTGGCCGGAAGTCCGCGGCGTGGCGGAGGTGATGGACATGCACGGCGTACTGCACGGTAGCTGTCGGATGCAGGAAATCGTGCAGGCGGGGCTCAACAGCGGCAAGCTGATTGAAGGCCATGCCCGCGGGCTGAGCGGTGCCGATCTACAGGCCTATCTTGCCGCAGGCGTAACCTCCGACCACGAGCTGACCTCCGCCGACGACGCGCTGGAAAAACTGCGCGCCGGGCTGACGCTGGAAATTCGTGGTTCACACCCTTACCTGCTGCCGGATATCGTCAAGGCGTTGAAATCTTTGCCGCATCTCTCTTCGCAGATTACCGTCTGCACCGATGACGTGCCGCCGGACATGCTGCTGGAAAAAGGCGGCATTATCGCCCTGCTGAACCTGCTGATTGAACATGGCCTGCCCGCAACCGATGCCCTGCGTTTTGCCACGCTGAACGCCGCTATTCGTTTGCAGCGTCACGACCTGGGGCTGATTGCCGCCGGGCGTCGTGCAGACCTCGTGGTATTCGACTCACTGGAAAAATTAGAAGCCCGCGCGGTGTATGTTGCCGGACGGCAAATTGCCCGCGACGGTAAACTGCTGAACGCGCTCTCCGCTGCCGTTGGGGTGACGCCACCGCGCAATACCCTGCAACTCTCCCCGCTTCAGGCCACCGATTTTGCGCTGCGCGTCAACGATATTCAGCACGGTACCGCCCGTCTGCGCCACATCCGCGGTGCACGCTTTACCCAGTGGGGTGAAGTCGACGTTCAGATTCGTAACGGCGAGGTCCAAATCCCCGCAGGCTTCAGCCTTATCTGGGTGAAGCACCGCCACGGCCGTCACGAAGCCAAACCGCAGATTGCCCTGCTGGAAGGCTGGGGTGAGCTGCGCGGCGCGATTGCCACCAGCTACTCGCACGACTCGCACAACCTGGTGGTGCTCGGCCGCAACGCTGAAGATATGGCGCTGGCCGCTAATCAGCTTATCGCCTCCGGTGGCGGCATGGCGCTGGCGCAAAATGGCGACATTCTGGCACACGTTGCCATGCCGATTGCCGGGATGCTCTCCGACAAACCGGCCGAAACGCTGGCCGCCGAGTTTCGCAACCTGCGCGACCTGAGCGCCATGGTGGCCGACTGGGAGCCGCCGTATCGCGTCTTTAAAGCGATTGAAGGCACCTGTCTTGCCTGCAACGCCGGGCCGCATTTAACCGATTTAGGGCTGACCGATGGCACCACGCGCCAGATAGTCGACCCGGTACTTGATAGCCGGGAAACCCCGGAACACACAACACAACAATAATCATGGGAGCGCCACACAATGGCCGATAATACCCTTCAAACGCCAACCGCTGGGAGTTGGCTTGAGCGACGTTTTTCGTTGTCTTCACGCGGCAGTTCACTGCGCACCGAATGCCTGGCAGGGGTCACCGGGTTCCTTGCCGCGGCCTATCTGCTGGTGGTGATCCCCGGTTTACTGGCCGTTGGCGGTATGGATAAAGGCGCGGCGACAACGGGCACGATTTTGGTGTTCGTTGGCGGTACGCTGCTGATGGCGTTCTACGCTAACCTGCCGTTTATCGTTGGCCCTGGCATCGGTGGTTCAGTGCTGGTGGGCGTGACGCTCGCAGGCAGCGAAGGCATAGGCTGGCAGATTGGTCTCGGCATCGCCTGCTGGTCGGGCATTCTCTTCTTCCTGCTGACCAAATTCGGCCTGCGGGAAGTGGTTACCCGCTCGGTGCCACAGTCAATCAAGCTAGGGTTAACCGCGTCTATCGGTCTGTTCGTGGCGGTATTAGGTTTTCGTAACGCCGGGCTGGTGCTGGCCAACGCCAAAACCAATTCACTGATGCTGGGCGACTTTATGGCACCAGGTGCGCTGGTCGCACTGTGCGGTTTATTCCTCGCGATAGCGCTACAAGCCCGTCGCATTCCGGGGGCCATTTTATGGGCGATTTTATTCGCTACCCTGGTCGGTATTCCCGCTGGCGTGACGCATTTACCCGCCAGCTTTATCGATATGCCGCACTCGCTGACGCCGGTGCTCGGTCACGTCGATATGCTGGGCGCGCTCAATATCGCTTTCCTGCCGTTCCTGTTCGTCTTTTTTGCCTCTGAGTTTTTCTCCACGATGGGTACCACGCTCGCCGTAGGCGGTGAAGCCGGGCTGCTGGATAAAGAAGGCAATATGCCGCACATCAACCGTCCGTTTATGGTCGATTCGATTGCCGCCGCTATCGGCCCGTGGCTCGGTATTCCGGCAGCAACCGCGCTGATTGAATCCTCGGCGGCGGCGGAAGCCGGTGGTAAAACTGGCCTGACGGCGCTGGCGGCGGCAATGATGTTCTTGCTGATGCTGTTGTTCACCCCGGTAGCGCTAATGATCCCAAAAGAAGCCACCGCGCCCGCGCTGATGCTGATTGGGCTGAATATGTTCAGCGGCCTGCGTAAGGTTGACCTCGGTAACTTCACCGACGGGTTGCCGGTACTGATGATGGTAATGATCACCCTGATCGCCAACAGCTTCGGCACCGGGATTGCCGGCGGTCTACTGTTCTTTATCGTGATTAAAACCATCGCCGGAAAATGGCGTGAAATTCCCATCGGGCTGTGGGTACTGGCGGTGCCGCTGGTGTACTACTTTGCCACGCTGGTGAAGCACTAATTCCCCTACCCTCATCAGGCGAGCGCCTCCGCTTGATGAGGGCCTAAAATAGGTTGTCTTACCTTGCTGAATTAATTGTAATTTTTTTCAAATCTTGATGACGCCCACCGCAAACAGATAATATATTTCCAGTTTCCCAAGAGGCTGAAAATATTATGCCAGAACCATCAGACATTAAACTAAGACCCCTTGAACGCGAAGATTTGCGCTTTGTGCATCAACTCGATAATAACGCAAGCGTAATGCGTTATTGGTTCGAAGAACCTTATGAGGCCTTCGTTGAGCTGAGCGACCTTTACGATAAACATATTCACGATCAGAGCGAACGCCGTTTTGTCATTTCGTTTAATGGCAATAACGCAGGCCTGGTGGAACTGGTTGAAATAAACCATATTCACCGCCGAGCCGAGTTTCAGATTATCATCTCGCCGGAATACCAGGGCAAAGGCCTGGCGACACGCGCCGCTAAGCTGGCAATGGATTACGGTTTTACGGTACTGAATCTCTATAAGCTCTATCTCATCGTGGATAAAGAGAACGCCAAAGCGATTCATATTTATCGTAAGCTTGGGTTTATCCAGGAAGGCGAATTAATTCATGAGTTCTTCGTTAACGGTGAATACCGCAACACGATACGAATGTGTATTTTCCAGCATCAGTATTTAGAACATAACAAGTCGACGGGCGGGCTACTGAAACCGACGGCGCAATAGCGTCCTCCGCCGGTCCAGTCCAGCGTAACGGCGGCTAAAGCTGCTTTGTCGCACATTCCGCTTTCACCGCCTCATACAGCAACCGCACCGCCGCAGAAAGCTGCTTGCGGTGTGGACAGATCATATTGAGCGGCACTACATCACCTTGATACTGCGGCAGCAGCACCTTGAGCCGCCCTTCGCGCAGGTCGTCGCAGGCATCCAGCATCGATTTAAACGCTACGCCCTCTCCCGCAATCGCCAGGCGACGAATCACCTCGGCATCGTCGCTGGTAATGCTGCCGCTGACCTGGACGCTGTACTCAACGCCATCCTGGCTGAGCGGCCAGCGGTCAAACGCTCTGCCGCGCAGCACGTAAGTCAGCGCATTGCATTTTTCGAGGTCGGCGAGCGTCTGCGGTTCGCCGTGACGTGCGATCCAGTCGGGTGATGCCACCACCACGCGGCGGTTATCCGGCGCGACGGGGAGCGACACAAATGAGGCATCGTGGTTTTCGCCGTAGCGAAACGCCACGTCTACCGGGTCTTTGAAGACATCGGTGAGATGATCGGAAAACAGAATGCGCAGCCGCAGCGCCGGGTGGCGCTCGCGGAAACGACGAAACACGTTCAGCAGCAGGTTACGGCCGAGATCTGACGGCACGGCGATTTGCAGCGTACCGCGCACCTCATCATCCGGCGTGTGGATTTTTTGTAGCCCATTTTGCAGCGCGTCCAGCATCTGTAAGGCATACGGCAGCCAGGCCTCACCTTCTACCGTCAGACGCAGGCTGCGCGTGGAACGCGCGAACAGGCGCACGTTTAGCGCTGTCTCCAGCCGTTTAATCGCTGAACTAACCTGCGCCGGGGGTATGCCCGCTTCTCGCGCCGCATCGCTAAAGCTGTTCAACGCGGCGGCGCGTACGAACAGTGATAAGTCTTCCAGCCTGAACATAAGGGTCCTTAGAGGCGGGTGCCAGAATTATCCTCAAATGAGAGGTCGTCGCTGTTTGCTTACACTTTTTAAGAAACCAGCGCTTGCCATTGAGGGCGCGCATCAGGAATCATACGGAGCTGCAATTTTATATCCAGGATAATATGGGGATAGTATGCGTAAAACAAAAATGATGCTTCTGGGCGTACTGTTGGCAACGGCGGGCGCGGCGTGGGCTGCTCCGGCTACCGGTATTCAGCAGTATGAGCTGAAAGAGTTCACTGCCGACTTCACGCAGTTCAAGATTGGCGACAAAGCGCCAGCCATGTACCTGACACCAGAGTACAACATCACGCAATGGCAGCAGCGTAACCTGCCAGCGCCGGACGCAGGCACCCGCTGGACGTACATGGGCGGTAACTATGTGCAAATTAGCGATGCCGACGGCACCATTAGCAAAGTCTACGACGGCGAAATTTTCTATCACCGTTAATGAATAAAGGCCGGGCGCATCAGTGATGCGCCCGGCCTCTTTTTACCTGTGTTACACCGCGCGGAACGCGATGTCGCCAGGGATCACTTCGCCCTGCCAGTAGAGCTGCGCCGCTACGCGCCCCGCCAGTCGACGATAAATCTCGGTAAATTCACTTTCCGGGCGCGCAACCACCGTCGGCGTACCGTTATCCAGGTCTTCACGCAGATTGATGTGCAGCGGCATCTGGCCCAGCAGTTGGGTATGATACTTCTCTGCCAGCTTCTCTGCGCCACCGGTGCCAAAAATCGGCTCGTGATGACCGCAGTTGCTGCAGATGTGCATGCTCATGTTCTCCACGATACCCAGCACCGGCACTTCCACTTTTTCGAACATCACAATGCCTTTTTTGGCATCGATCAACGCGATATCCTGCGGCGTAGTGACCACAACGGCCCCGGTCACCGGAATGTTTTGCGCCAGCGTCAGCTGGATATCACCGGTACCCGGCGGCATGTCCAGCACGAGGTAATCGAGATCCGGCCACATGGTCTCCTGCAGCATCTGCATCAACGCTTTGCTGGCCATTGGGCCACGCCACACCATGGCGTTGTCGTCAGTGACCAGATAGCCGATGGAGTTGGTTGCCAGGCCGTGTGCCATAATCGGCGCCATATGGGTGCCGTCTGGTGAGGTTGGACGCTGGTTTTCCGCGCCCAGCATGTTCGGGATAGACGGGCCGTAGATGTCGGCATCGAGGATGCCCACTTTCGCCCCTTCCGCGGCCAGCGCCAGCGCCAGGTTCACGGCGGTGGACGATTTACCCACCCCGCCTTTGCCGGAGCTGACGGCAATAATATTCTTCACGCCGGTGACGCCCGGCTGGTTTTTCACGCGTTTCAGCGTGGCGATGCTGTGCGACAGCTTCCAGTCGATGGCTTTCGCCCCGGTCACCCGCAGCAGTTCAGCGCTGGTTTGCTCTTTTAATTCTTCAAAGGCGCTGTGCCAGACAAACGGCATCTGCAGTTCGATGTGCACGGTATCGTCAAGCCAGGCGACGTGGTGCAGCGCTTTTAGCGTCGTTAAGTTGTGCTTCAGGGTGGGGTGCTGGAAGTTTGCCAGCGTGCCGGCGACCATCGCACGTAGACGTTCAGGTGATTTGGCCTGGGATTCTGAGTTCATCCCGACTCCTTTGTTGTTTTCAATTGCTTTCAGTACGCCTAAGTCTACCACAGGTACGCTCAAGCATGTATGGCACACCCTCTACCCTTTTGGTAATATCAAACCCCCTTTTTTCAAACAGAAGAAGTAATACCCACTATGACTCAAGTCGCGAAGAAAATTCTGGTAACGTGCGCGCTGCCGTACGCCAACGGCTCCATCCACCTCGGCCATATGCTGGAGCACATCCAGGCTGATGTCTGGGTCCGTTACCAGCGAATGCGCGGCCACGAGGTTAACTTCATCTGCGCGGACGATGCCCACGGTACGCCAATCATGCTGAAAGCACAGCAGCTGGGTATTACCCCAGAGCAGATGATTGCCGAAATGAGTCAGGAGCATCAGACTGATTTTGCGGGCTTTAACATCAGCTACGACAACTACCACTCGACGCACAGCGACGAGAACCGCGAGCTGTCCGAGCTGATTTATGGTCGCCTGAAAGAGAACGGGTTTATTAAAAACCGCACCATCTCTCAGCTGTACGATCCGGAAAAAGGCATGTTCCTGCCGGACCGTTTCGTCAAAGGCACCTGCCCGAAATGTAAATCACCGGATCAATACGGCGATAACTGCGAAGTGTGCGGCGCGACCTACAGCCCAACCGAGCTTATCGAGCCGAAATCCGTCGTCTCTGGCGCCACGCCGGTGATGCGCGAGTCTGAGCACTTCTTCTTTGACCTGCCGTCCTTCAGCGAAATGCTGCAGGCATGGACCCGCAGCGGCGCGCTGCAAGAGCAGGTCGCGAACAAAATGCAGGAATGGTTTGAATCCGGCCTGCAGCAGTGGGATATCTCCCGCGATGCGCCTTACTTCGGTTTTGAAATCCCGAACGCGCCGGGCAAATACTTCTACGTCTGGCTGGATGCGCCAATCGGCTACATGGGCTCCTTCAAGAACCTGTGCGACAAGCGCGGCGACACCATTAGCTTCGACGAGTACTGGAAGAAAGACTCTACCGCCGAGCTGTATCACTTTATCGGCAAAGATATCGTCTACTTCCACAGCCTGTTCTGGCCTGCCATGCTGGAAGGCAGCAACTTCCGTAAGCCGACCAACCTGTTCGTGCACGGCTACGTGACGGTGAACGGGGCGAAGATGTCCAAGTCTCGCGGTACCTTTATTAAAGCCAGCACCTGGCTCAAGCACTTTGATGCCGACAGTCTGCGCTACTACTACACCGCGAAGCTCTCTTCCCGCATCGACGATATCGACCTGAACCTGGAAGATTTCATCCAGCGCGTCAACGCCGACATCGTGAACAAGGTGGTGAACCTGGCTTCCCGTAACGCTGGCTTTATCGCTAAGCGTTTCGACGGCGTGCTGTCCGCGGAACTGGCTGACCCAGAACTGTACAAAACCTTCACCGACGCGGCTGCCAGCATTGGCGAAGCGTGGGAAAGCCGTGAATTCGGTAAAGCCATTCGTGAAATCATGGCGCTGGCCGACGTCGCTAACCGCTACGTTGACGAGCAGGCACCGTGGGTTGTCGCTAAACAGGAAGGCCGCGATGCCGACCTGCAGGCTATCTGTACCATGGGCCTGAACATGTTCCGCGTGCTGATGACCTGGCTGAAGCCGGTTCTGCCTGAGCTGGCTGCACGTACAGAAGCGTTCCTCAACACCGAGCTGAACTGGGATGCTATCAACGCGCCGCTGGTGGGTCATAAGATCAACACCTTCAAGGCGCTGTATAACCGTATTGAAATGAAACAGGTGGAAGCGCTGGTGGAAGCGTCTAAAGAAGAAGTGAAAGCAGCCGCTGCCCCGGCTACCGGCCCGCTGGCGGATGACCCAATCCAGGAAACCATCACCTTTGATGATTTCGCCAAAATTGACCTGCGCGTGGCGCTGATTGAAAACGCCGAGTTCGTGGAAGGCTCCGACAAGCTGCTGCGCCTGACGCTGGATCTCGGCGGCGAGAAGCGTAACGTCTTCTCCGGTATCCGCTCTGCTTACCCGGACCCACAGCCGTTGATCGGTCGCCTGACCGTGATGGTGGCGAACCTGGCACCGCGTAAAATGCGCTTCGGCATCTCGGAAGGGATGGTGATGGCGGCAGGTCCTGGCGGGAAAGATATCTTCCTGTTAAGCCCGGATGACGGTGCGAAACCAGGCCAGCAGGTGAAATAATCTGCATAAAAAAACGCTGCTTCGGCAGCGTTTTTTATTGGTCCGTAAAAATACTCTCCCTTTTCGTTGCATTGACCTATGAGTCATTTACACATATTATTCGACTCACAATATGAGTCGAATAATATCGGTATTTAACTCAGGGGAGAAAACATATGTGGATTTGGCAGCAAAAAGCATGGCCCGCATTCCATTGGGATCGGCAACAACTCTCCCCGCTGTTGCGCGAAACGCAGTTCCTACAGGGCACTCTCTACGGTAGTAGTCAAATCGCCGACGCGGCGCAAACCACGCTTGACGCAATTTTGGCCAACATCATTTATTCCAGCGATATTGAGGGCGAACAACTCAATGCGCACTCGGTACGTTCATCGCTCGCCGTTCACCTTGGCGTTCAAACCGACCTCCCCTACCCGGTCGATAAAAAAACAAAAGGTCTGGTCGAATCAGCCCTGGATGCCATCAACAATCTGGATGCCCCATTAAATGAGGCACGACTGCTGCACTGGCATCGCCTTCTCTTTCCTGAAAGCCACACAATCCTACACACGATTGTCGGCGGTAAGTTCCGTGATGGCCCTGTGCAGGTGGTCTCAGGTCGAATCGACAAACCGGTTATTCACTTTGAAGGCCCTGAAGCGTCACGTATTAACGTGGAAATCAGCGCTTTTGTGGCATGGTTTAACAAGAGCCGACAGGATACCACCCTTGACCCGCTGTTACGTGCTGGCATCGCCCATCTCTGGTTCTTAACTATTCACCCCTTCGAAGATGGGAATGGCAGGATTGGACGGCTGATTATGGATTTGGCCCTCGCGCAGGCGGAACAGCGCACCGTTCGCCTCTATGCTATGTCGCGCACCATTCATGAACAACGTAAAGCGTACTATGAGGTGATAGAAAAGACGCAAAAAGGTGAACTGGATATCACCGCCTGGCTGACCTGGTTCCTCAATACGCTAAAGGCCTCTATTGGGCAGACGCAGGACCTTATCGCCCAGACGGTCTTTAAGGCAAAGTACTGGCGCTTTTTTGATGCCTCCTCGCTCAACGCGGAGCAGGTCAAAGTACTCAATCGGATGCTGGACGGTGATTTTGAATTGGGGATCAATAACACGCAGTATAAGGCCGTTGCTGGAGTGAGTCGGGCGACGGCAACGCGCCATCTGGCGCAATTGTGTGAACTCGGTTTTCTGCAAGCCGGAGGGGCTGGAGGACGAAGCGTTCGCTACAAACTGCCGAAAATAAGTTAGGCAATCTACACCGGAATGACTTATCGCGAGACGTTTATCAGGCTTGGGTATTTTTTAAGTTTCGTGCATTCCCGGCGGCGCTTCGCTTGGCCGGGAACTACTGATGATTACTTCGCCGCGTGCTCACGAATCGCCAGACCGCGCAGGAAATAGCGCAGGAACTGGTCGCCGCATTCGCGGAAGTTTTTATGATCCGGGGCGCGCATCATGGCAGTAATTTCCGGCATAGAGACGCGGAACTGCTGCTGAGTCAGGATAGCCAGAATATCGTCGGTTTTCAGCGCAAACGCGATACGCAGCTTTTTCAGCATGATGTTGTTGTTGATACGACGTTCCACCGCCAGCGCCGGAGCAGACTCGTCACGACCGCGCTTTTCATAAATCAGGCCGTTCAGGAAGCACGACAGCATAATGTCCGGGCAACGCACGAAGCCTTCCTCATCCTCTTTGCGCAGCCACGGCGCCAGCTGTTCAACGCTGACTTCAGCTTCGCCCAGCGCGAAAACACGCACCAGATCGTTATTGTTCATTTTCAGGATGTAGCGGACGCTGCGTAAAATATCGTTACTGACCATAGTGCCTTCGACGGTGGTAGTGAAAAAATGATGGCTGATTCTACACGAATTATAGCCCCAACGCCTCTTTCAGGGTCTTCAAATAACGACGACTTACCGGCACGGTCTGCCCGTTGCGCAGCAACAGTTCGGCCTGACCATTGTCCTCCAGACGAATTTCCTTCAGGTGCGCCATGTTTACCAGATGCTGGCGATGGCAGCGAATCAGCGGCGTACGGCTTTCCAGCGTGCGCAGCGTCAGCTCGGTAAAGCCCTCTTTGCCCTCGCCGCTGGTGACGTAAACGCCGCTCATCCGGCTGCTGACAAACGCCACGTCGTCCATTTGTAGCAGGTAAATTCGGCTGTGCCCGGTGCAGGGAATAAACTTCAGTGCCTGCTGATTTTCGCCCAGCACCGACATATCCTGCGCCGCCCGCTCCTGGCGCAGGCGCATCAGGGTCTTTTCCAGCCTTTTTTCTTCAATCGGCTTAAGCAGATAGTCAAACGCATGCTCCTCAAAGGCCTTGACCGCGTACTCATCAAAAGCGGTCAGAAAGACAATGTAGGGGCGATGTTCCGGGTCGAGCATGCCCACCATCTCAAGCCCGCTGATGCGCGGCATCTGGATATCCAGAAACAGCACATCCGGTCGTAGCTTATGCAGCGCGCCAATGGCTTCCACCGCGTTAGCACACTCTCCGACGATGTTCACATCCTCGTGCGTCTGCAGCAGAACGCGCAGATTCTCCCGCGCCAGCGGTTCATCATCGACAACCAACACGTTAATCATGCACTCTCCTCCAGAGGTAACCGCAGAGTGACGCGGGTAAAACGGTCAGGTTCACAGGCAACGGCAATCCCGCATTCGTCGCCAAAACGCATCCGCAGACGCTTATCCACCAGGCTCATGCCCAGACCGCTAGACTGAGCGCCAGGCTGATACAGCCCGGCGTTATCTTCAATATCCAGCACCAGATGCCTGTCCTGCTGGCTGGCACGCAGCGTAATCTCGCCCACGTCCATCAGCTGCGAAGTGCCGTGCTTAATCGCATTTTCGACAATGGGCTGGAGGGTGAACGCCGGAAGCTGCTGGTGCGCCAGCACCTCTGGAATATCCAGATGCACCTGTAGCCGCGACTGAAAGCGCGCCTTCTCAATTTGCAGATAAGCGTTCACGTGCTCAATCTCGTCTGCCAACGTCACAATCTCCGACGGACGTTTGAGGTTTTTACGGAAAAAGGTCGACAGATACTGTACCAGTTGGCTTGCCTGTTCGCTGTCGCGGCGAATCACTGCTTTCAGCGTGTTAAGGGCGTTAAACAGGAAGTGTGGATTCACCTGGGCATGCAGCAGTTTAATCTCCGACTGGGTCAGCAGCGCCTTCTGCCGCTCGTACTGCCCGGCAAGAATCTGCGCCGACAGCAGCTGAGCAATCCCCTCGCCTAAGGTACGGTTGATCGAGCTGAACAGGCGATTTTTAGCTTCGTACAGTTTGATAGTGCCAATCACCCGCTGGTTCTCACCGCGCAGCGGGATAACCAGCGTCGAGCCGAGCTTGCAGTTGGGGTGAATCGAGCAGCGGTACGGCACTTCGTTGCCGTCGGCATAGACCACTTCGCCGGTCTCAATCGTTTTTTGCGTGTAGCGCGAAGAGATCGGTTTGCCAGGCAGATGATGGTCCTCACCGATGCCGGTAAAGGCCAGCAGCTTCTCGCGATCGGTGATGGCCACCGCACCGATATCCAGTTCCTGAATCAGCACCTGCGCCACCTTCATGCTGTTCTCTTCGTTAAAGCCCTGACGCAGGATACCTTCCGTCGAGGCCGCAAGCTTCAGCGCGGTGGCGGAAAATGCAGAGGTGTACTTTTCGAACATCGCCCGTTTGTCAAGCAGGATGCGCATAAACAGCGCCGCGCCCACAGTGTTGGTCACCATCATCGGCGCCGCGATGCTCTGCACCAGATGCAGCGCGTCTTCAAACGGGCGGGCGATCAGCAGAATAATCAGCATCTGCACCAGCTCCGCCACCAGGGTGATAGCACCCGCCGTCCACGGGCTGAAGACTTTATCCGGGCGACCCCGGCGAATCAGCAGGCTGTGCACCAAACCACCGAGAAGCCCCTCGACGATGGTCGAAATCATGCAGCTCAACGCGGTCATGCCGCCCATCGAATAACGATGCAGACCGCCGGTCAGCCCGACCAGCCCTCCCACCAGCGGGCCGCCCAGAAGCCCGCCCATCACCGCGCCAATCGCGCGCGTATTGGCAATGGAGTCTTCAATATGCAGGCCAAAATAGGTACCGAGAATACAGAAAATAGAAAACGTGACGTAGCAGAGCAGCTTGTGCGGCAGGCGCACGGTGACCTGCATCAACGGAATGAAGAGGCGCGTCTTGCTCATTAACCAGGCGATAACCAGGAAAACACACATCTGCTGAAGCAGCAGCAACACCAGATTAAACTCGTACATACCACGTCACCACAACAGAAATAAAACTGCGTAACATACACATAGTCGGCATAACTTTCTTTGAAACCTGGCAATAAAAGTGCAAAAAATGCTACCGATCACATTTTATCGCACACATTTGACATGGGGTGGATAAAAAACGACCAGAGCAGGTCAGCGCAGCAATCCCCGTCTAAAGTTAAAGGGGATATCGCATGCCGGAGGAAAAGATGGCGCTTTACACGATTGGCGAAGTCGCACAGCTCTGTGATATTAACCCAGTAACGCTTCGCGCCTGGCAGCGGCGATATGCCCTCCTGAAGCCGCAGCGTACCGACGGCGGCCATCGCCTGTTTAATGATGACGATATCGACCGCATCCGCGAAATTCAGCGCTGGATAGAAAACGGCGTTCAGGTGAGCAAAGTCAAAGGCCTGCTCAGCGAGCAGCAGGATGGCTGGCGCGAACAGCAGGAAAAAGCGCTGAACTATCTTCGTAACGGTCACCTGCACCCGCTGCGCCTGTGGGTGAAAGAACTGCGTCGCAGCTACAGCGCCCGCACGCTGGTCGACTGCCTGTTTAATCCGCTGCGTCTGCGTCTGCAAAGCGCGCAATTCGCGCTACAAACGCTGCTGGGCCTGCTTGACGGGGTATTGATTAACGATATCGCGCTCAATTTGGCCTCCGGCCGCCGTAAGTCAGGGCCGCACGCGTTGGTCATCGGCTGGAACGTCGCCGACATGACGCGCCTGTGGCTTGAAGGGTGGGTGGCCTGTGAGCAGGGCTGGCGGGTTGACGTGATGGCCCATTCGCTCACCCACGTTCAGCCGGAACTGTTCCCCGGTCAGACGCTATTAATCTGGTGTGGCACCACCCCGAGTACCGTCCAGCTACAGCAAATGTCGCGCTGGCAGGAGGAGGGAGTCGCCTTCCCGCTCCCCGCAAATTAATCGTTCGTTAACAGACGAGCTTCGCGGTATAATCTTTTGGTTAACAAAAGGAGTACACCATGAAGTCAAGCAAACTCGCCGCGATCATCATTTTTGGGCTGATGGCTATCAGCGGTATTGGCGGTGTCATGCTCGCGGGATATTCGTTTATTGTGCGTGGCGGTGTCGGCTGAGCCGTAAACTCAGCCGCTCAAAGGCGCGGTCGACGATAATCGCCGCCAGCGCCACCAGAATGGCCCCCTGCACCACGTAGGCCGTATTAAATCCGCTCAGGCCAATGATAATTGGCGTGCCCAGCGTATTTGCCCCAAACGTTGAGGCAATCGTTGCTGTGCCGATATTAACGATAACCGAGGTGCGAATCCCCGCTACGATAACCGGTGCCGCTAAAGGTAGCTCAACCTGACGTAGCCGCTGCCAGCCCGACATCCCCATCCCTTGTGCAACACTCAATGCGCTCTCGGAAACCGCCGCCAGCCCGGCTAGCGTCCCCTGTAATACGGGCAGAATGCCGTACAATATCAGCGCAATAATCGCCGGTTTTTCGCCAAACCCCATCACCGGAACGGCCATCGCGAGCACGGCGACCGGGGGAAAAGTTTGCCCCATCGCGGCTAACGTCTCGACCAATGGCCGGAATTCACTGCCCGCCGGGCGCGTCACCAGCACACCCGCACTGACCCCAATCACTATCGCCGCCAGGCTCGAGACCCCCACCAGCCAGGCATGCGCCAGCGTTAGCGAGAGAAATCCGGCCTGCTGGTAGAGCGGGCGCGGCTGTTCAGGAAACAGAAAATGAAACAGCGGCTCGCTGTAAGGCAAGCCGACGAGCAGCCCGACAAACAGCGCCAGCAGCCACAGCAGCGGATCACGAAGCAGGCGCATCGCTCAACTCCTCGCGTAGCAGGTCGGCAAAATGCAGCGTGCCGCAGACCTGACCTGCCGCATCCGCCACCGGTAACACGGTGCGCCGCTGTGCCATAAAACCGGAGAGCGCATCGCGCAACGACGCGGTGGCGGTAATCGCCTCCCCTTCGGCGCACTCACCATGACGCATGTAGTCCGTCACCTGACGCAGCGACAGCAACCGCACACCGAGTTCACTGCGTCCGAAAAAGGTACGGACGAATTCGCTGCCCGGCTGGCTGAGCATTTGTAGCGGCGTGCCCTGCTGTACCACTTCACCGCCGTCCATCAGAATCAGGTTATCCGCCAGGCGCAGCGCTTCGTCAATATCATGGGTCACCAGCACGATAGTTCGCCCCAGTAACTGATGTATTCGGCGCATCTCTTGCTGAAGCGCCCCGCGGGTGACCGGATCCAGCGCGCCGAAAGGTTCATCCATCAACAATACCTCCGGATCGCCCGCCAGCGCCCGCGCCACGCCGACGCGCTGCTGCTGGCCGCCGGAGAGCTGGTGCGGGAAACGCGTGCGCAGCACCGGTTCCAGCCCCAGTAGCGCCATCAGTTCGTCAATTCGCGCGTCCACCTTCGCCTTCGGCCATTTCAGCAGCTGCGGCACGGTGGCGATGTTTTGCGCCACCGTCCAATGCGGGAACAGACCGATAGACTGAATGGCGTAGCCCATGCGACGACGCAGGGCGAGCAGCGGCTGCTCGCGGATATCCTGTCCGGCAAAACGGATGCTCCCGCTATCGGGCTCTACCAGCCGGTTAATCATTTTGAGCGTGGTCGATTTCCCCGAACCTGAGGTGCCAATCAGCACCGAAAATGCCCCTTCTTCCAGCCGCAGCGTGAGATCCTTCACTGCAGGATGCTGGCCGAACGATTTATTGACCGCAGAAAACTCAATCATCGGTCTCTCCTTTTAGTAAGGTGCCTGCCAGGCTGAACAGCGCATCGGCGATCACCGCCAGCGCGATCACCGGGATCACCCCGAGCAGCACCAGATCCAGCGCACTACTGAGCAGCCCCTGGAACACCAGCGCGCCAAAGCCACCGGCACCAATTAACGCTGCGACGACTGCCATACCGAGCGTTTGTACGGTCACCACCCGCAGACTGCGCAGCAGCACCGGTAATGCCAGCGGCAACTGCACGCGCAGAAACGTCTGGGCGCGGCTCATCCCCATCGCCGCTGCGCTTTCCAGCACCTGCGATGAAACCTGCTGCATCCCCGCCACCACGCCGCGTACGATAGGCAACAGCGCGTAGAGCACCAGCGCAATCAGCGCCGGAGCCAGCCCGGTTCCCGCCACGCCGAGATTTGTCAGCCACGGAAAACGCTGCACCAGCCCGGCAAGCGGCGCAATCAGCAGGCCAAACAGCGCCACCGAGGGGATGGTCTGAATAATGTTGAGGACGGTAAACACGCTCGACTGCCGCCCCGGCCGCCGCCAACACCACATGCCAATGGGCACACCAAGCAGCAGCGACGGCACCAGCGTGCCCCACAGCAGCATCAAATGTTGGCTGAGCGCGTCGTTAAAAGTCTCTTGCCGGTTGGCGTACTCTTTCATCAGCGATAGACCGTCAAGCTGTCCAATCCACAGCAGCCAACAAGGGAGCAGCCACAGCTGCACGTTCAGCAGCCAGCGCCATAACGCCCGCGAGGTCAAACGACGGATGGCCTCACTGCATATCAGCAGCATCAGCAGTAATCCCAGCCACAGCCCGCTTCCCGGCGAAGTACGTGCCAGCGGGCTACTATTCTGCGCCAGCTGCTGTGCGGCCTCGCCGCTCGCCCACAGCAAAAGCGCAAAGCTGGCTTCGGCAAGCAGCAGAATCAACAGGCTCGGCAGCCGACCAGGCAACCAGCAAAGCAGTAAAAACAGCGCTGGAATAAACAGCAGAATCAGCGGAGGAAAGGCCCAGATTTGCCATAACCAAAGGCCTTCGCCCGAGACCAGACGGTTCGGGGCGAAATTGACGAACGGCAGCGCGGCGGCGGTAAGCAACAGGATTGCCAGCAGCGCCACCACGCGATGAGTACAGCGAGGCATGTGATTAACCGATTACTTCGCCCACCCTTTTTGCTTCAGGTATTCTGCCGCTACGGTTTTGGCGTCCAGCCCTTCGACCGCAATCTTCGCGTTCAGCGTTTGCAGGGTCTTTTCATCGAGGCTCGCGTACACCGGTTTAAGCCATTCGTCCAGTTGCGGATAGGCTTTCAGCACCGCTTCACGCACGACCGGCGTCGGCGCATAAATCGGCTGCACGCCTTTCGGGTCGCTCAGGGTCTGTAGCCCCAACGCCGCCACCGGGCCGTCGGTACCATAGGCCATCGCCGCGTTGACGCCAGACGTTTGCTGCGCCGCCGCCTTAATGGTGACCGCAGTATCCCCGCCCGCCAGCGACAGCAACTGGTCCTGGCTCAGTTTAAAATCGTAGGCTTTTTCAAACGCCGGCAGCGCGTCCGGGCGTTCGATAAATTCAGCAGAAGCGGCAAGCTTGAAGGTGCCGCCTTTTTTCAGATAGCCGCTCAGGTCGGCAAGTGAGGTGAGTTTATTTTGTTCCGCCAGATCGTTGCGCACCGCAATGGTCCAGGTGTTATTCGCCGGTGCTGGGGTCAGCCAAATCAGATGATTTTTCTCAGCATCGAACTTTTTCACCTTCTCGTAGCCCGCCGTCGCGTTTTTCCATGCCGCATCGGTTTCATCTTTGAAGAAAAACGCGCCGTTGCCGGTGTACTCCGGGTAAATGTCCAGCGCGCCGGAGGTTATTGCGCCGCGCACGACAGACGTCGTGCCGAGCTGAACCTTATTCACCGTTTTAACGCCGTGGCTTTCCAGCACCTGCAGAATAATGTTACCCAGCAGCGCCCCTTCGGTATCAATTTTTGACCCTACTTTTACCGGTTCAGCCGCCTGCAACGGCAGCGCAACCGCTGCCACCAGTACCAATGATGCCGTCCATCCCCTTGAAATCGTCATACGCTTTCCTCTTATTTTTGCGCGAGATATAACAGGCGCTTAAGCAAAAAGCGTAGACGAAATCTCAGCAATCACCCCTTTTTCGGAATCGTTAACGGGATCGTCAGCAAGCTTGCTGCGAAATACAGCAGCGCAATCACCCACAGCGTGCCCTCTACGCCCAGCGGATTCACGCACAGCGTCACAATAAACGGCCCGACAAAGTTACTGAGACCCGAGCCGAGATTCAGACAAGAGATCGCCGCACCTTTATTTTCCGGCAGCAGCGAAGGAATCAACGCGCTCAGCGGCCCGAATGCGCCAAGGCCGATGGCATAAATTGCCAGCGCGATAACCATCGCCACGCTGCTATGGCCAAACAGTACCGGCGCATAGCACACCGCCAGCGCCGCCGCACCGCAGAGCGTACCGGCAAACCAGACTACGGTGTTACGCCAGCCGATGGTATCGCCCAGCCAACCGAAGAAGTAGCTGGCGAAGATGTTCACCACGTTCACCAGGCCCCAGATGGTGAGCCACTCTTCAATGCTGAAGCCAAAGCGCGGCAGGTAGACCGGCATCAGGATAACCAGCGAGAACTTGCCAATATCGTTGATGGTTTTGACCACCACCGCCAGGCGCATTTTCGGTTCTCGCACCAGCACGATAATCCCTTCCGCCAGCGCCTGCCCTACCGCACCGTCCTGCTGCCACTGCGGTTTGTCGCGGTTGAGGAGCAGCGCGCAGCCGCAGCCCGCCAGCACGAAAATGAAGCCGGAGAGCAAAGTGGTGGTTTCACCGAGACGAGGGATCATAAAGCCGGAGAACCACGGCCCAACGATGGTCATGCCGACGCCAAAGGCAATCCAGAACCAGGAGACGGCGCGACCGAGAATCCGACTTTCGCAGCGCTGGTTGATCCACACCAGAAACGAGTAGGCAAACAACGGATAGGCCATGCCGCGCACCGCGTAGCTCACCATCATCAGCGGATAGTTGCCGTCCGGCAGCGCGACGAAAACAAACGGGACTGAGCCGATAAAATAGAGCAGCGTCGCTAGCCACATCAGGCGACGAATGCCAAGTACGCCCGCGCCAATCCCGGAAAACCACGAGATGGCCGCCACGCATAGGCCAAAGACCGATGACAGCAGGCTGATATGTACGGCATCAAGCCCGCGCTGTTGCAGCAGCGAGGCCAGCCAGCTCTGTTCGATAGTTGCCCCGGTAATAAACAGGAAGACGCCAACGAATCCCCACGCCAGCTCGCGCGGCAGGCCGAGGCGCGCCCAAATGCCCTGTTGAATATATAAACTTTGATCGGTCATTTCCGTTATCCAAAAAAACGTCCCAGCCGTAGCTGGGGAACGTGCGGTTTGTTTCCCGGCGGCGCTTCGCCTGGCCGGGCTACAGGGTGCTTATGTTTGGTGTTTACGCGTTTTTCAACTGCGCTAACTGATGCTGCCTGGCTTTCAGCAGACTGCGGTTGACGTGGCCCACGGTGTTATCACCCCAGCAATGGTCGTACGGCATCCCGGTCAGGCTTTCGATAACCTCTTTGGTCTCTGCCGTGACGGCCGCTTTGCTGCCGCCCTGTTTCAGGCGCGCCACTTCATCGTTCAGCACCGCATGGGTGCGGCTGTTCACTTTGAACTGGAAGGCAGACCAGATGCCCCACAGGGTCAGCAGAACCGGCAGAATAATCATGATGGCGAGAATCATATTGATAGCCGACTGCGGCTGGCTGGTGTGACCGGTGATAAAGCCGGACATTTGCAGCGCCACGCCAACGAGGAAGATGGAGAACGCCTGTGAGGCTTTACGCAGCAGGCTCATAAAGCCCGCGAAGATCCCCTCACGGCGGTTACAGGTCAGAATCTCATCCACATCGGCAACGAAGGTGTAGTTATTCCATGGAATGGAATAGATGCCGCCACGTGCAAGGCCAGCAACGCCCGCCGCCAGATACAGCATCGACATGCTGGTCGAGCCGTAGAGATACGTCACCGCAAACAGGGCAAACGCCACCAGCGCCATCAGCGCCTGAGTCGCAAACGCCCGAGACGGCGAGTAACGCAGGGTCAGCCAGGTAGCCACGCCAACGCCGAAGAACTGCAGGCCGTTAATCACGCTCAGCAGGTTACTGGCCACGACGGATGAGGTCGCCAGCGCAAAGACCACGAAATAGGTAAAGACGGAGTTGAAGATATCCTGCGCCACCGAACCGCCCAGATACATGCCCAGGTGTGAACGGAAGGTTTTGATTTTCAGGGTGGAGACAAAATCGTAGTAGATATCGAAGAGACGTTTAGCGAACGGCTGCTTCTCTTCGGTCTCAACGCTGCGTTCGCTCTGCTCAATCTCTTCCAGCGAACGTTCCCAGGTGCCGAAGTAGACGAAGAACAGAACCACCATAAAGGCGACGGTGAAAATCGCCCCGGCGTAGAAGAACGAAATTGCTGAATCAGAACCAAAGTATGCCAGCAGGCGGCCCGGCAGGAACGCGGCGGTGAAACCCGCGAACTGGGCGATGTACATACGGGCGCTGGTCAGCTTAGAGCGCTTGGTAAAATCATTGGTCATCTCGGCCGACAGCGTGTCGTACGGAATCAAAATCATTGAGTAGACAATTTCAAACAGGATATAGACCAGCAGGTACATCCAGTAGTTGAAGCCCTGTACCCACAGCAGGCTGTAGACCGCCACCAGCGGAATGCTCAGCAGCAGGAAGAAACGGCGACGGCCAAAACGGCGACCGAGGCGCGTTTTGTGGAAGTTATCGGAGATGTAGCCCATGCACGGACACATGATCACATCGACAATACGCGCCACGGCAAACAGTGACCCCGCTTCAATTGGCGTCAGGCCGCAGAAGGTGGTCAGGAAGAACAGCAGCCAGGCGCTCACCAGAGTAAAAGCCCCTGAACCGATAACATCGGCCAGGCCGTAACAGATATAATTGTGGAGTTTTATCTCCCGCACTTTTTTTATCATTTTCCATCCCCTTGAACAGAACAGGACGGCAAGGCCGCAAGCCGCGCCGTCGTCAAATAGCATCAGGCGTCGGCGTTTTCCTGCACGATGGCGCTCTCACCCCAGCCCTGCGGTAGCGGCTGCGGGCGGCGAATACGCAGGTCGTTGAGGGTGAGATCCCTCACCCCGTTGGCGTACAGCGCGGGCAGGCCGCCCGGGTAGGCATCCACGCCCCAGGCGCGGCCAGTTTGCGGATTCACGCGGTAGGCGTTGTCGAGCCCCATGCCGGTTGGGCTTGCCGGGTTGCACGGCGGGCGAATGTCGTAGCAGCCCTGCTCATCAGACGGGCCAGCAAGCTGCTGCAATGAGAGCCCGTTGAAAGTGACATGGCGGATATCGCCCGGCGTTTCAGCGTGCAGGTTGATAGCGCCTTCGCTCACTCCGGAGAGCTGGCTAAAGGTAATGTCTTCTACCCTTCCCGGCTCCACCTGCGGGTCGCGGTGGCGTACGGAGATAAACACCGGGTCGGCTTTGCCCCAGTGGCACGGGTGGCCGTGGCGGCAGTCGAACAGAATGTTGCTGAAGATCATCTGGCTGAACCGCCCGCCGTCGCGGGAGACCAGGCCAATGCCGCGGTTGGACTCAAAGATTGAGCAGTTGTGCACCGCGATATGGCTGATGTCGGCGAACGTTTCGGTGCCAATTTTGATGGCGCAGCTTTTTGAGCGGATCAGGCAGTTGCTGACCACCACGTGGCGCGTTGGCTGCTGGAGCTCTTCTGGCTTGCGGGTGGTTTTCACGCAGATGCCGTCATCAGCGGCGCTGAAGTAGCTGTCGCTGATGTGCACGTGCTGGCAGCTATCAATATCCAGCGCGTCGGTGTTGGAAAGCGCCAGATCGTTATCAATGGTCAGGTTCTGAATAAACACCTGGTTGCAGCTCACCAGATGCGCGGTCCACATCGGCGAGTCGCTGATGGTGATGTCGCGAACGCGTACCTGCTGGCAACCTTCCAGCACCAGCATGCGCGGGCGCATGGTTTTCGGCTGGCGGTAGCCCTGAGCATCGGCATCCTGCGAGAACCAGGCGCTGGCCCCGCCCGCCAGGCAGCCTTCACCGCTGAGCGTAATGTGGTGAGCGTTGCGCGCATAAATCAGCGCCATGCGGGAAAGTTCGGCGACGGTTTGCGTCAGTTCAGCCGGATAATCTGCCGCATCGGGGCTCGCCAGCAGGCGCGCCCCGGCTTCCAGATGCAGGGTAAAGTTTGACGGCAGGACCAGCGTGCCGGTCATCCAGTCGCCCGGAGAGACCACCAGCGTGCCGCCACCGGCGCGGTCGATTTCATCAATCAACTGCTGAAGCTGTGCGGTAAGCGGGGTCTTGCCGCTGCGGTCGAGTGTGGTGTTATGCAATGAAATCTTCATGTGGCTACCTGCGAATGTTGAGATAGCTGCATTTAACGCGCTTGCGCCGATTCTCTCGCCGGGCAGATACGGGCTTTTTTACGTATTAGTGAATGGCATCACGCCTGTTATGGCCCCCGGTCATCGCTTTTGAGCAAGCGCACAAAATGGCGAAGCGGTGGAGTTTGATGAGTGACGGAGGTCACATATTGATTGAGTTTGGTGGGAGAAAAGCGGTGGGTTGACGCAGATAGGGAAGAGATGGGGGATAAATTGGGAGGGGGATCACAAAGCGGTGCGGGAGTCAGGGTTGGGGGATTGCCCCCTCCCCCGTGCCGGATGGCGGCTACTCCTTATCAGGCCTACCTGGTACGTTGTAGGCCTGATAAGCGCAGCGCCATCAGGCTTCGTCTTACAGCAGTTCGAACTCGCCCTGCTTCACGCGCGCCGAATCCACGCCGATAAAGACGTTAAACTTGCCCGGCTCCGCTGCGTACTGCATCTGCTGGTTCCAGAACTTCAGCGCGTTAACGTCAATCGGGAAGCTGACGGTCTGGGTTTCGCCCGGCTTCAGCGTTACTTTCTCGAACCCTTTCAGTTGTTTAATCGGGCGGCTCATCGAGGCGGTGACATCCTGCAGGTACATCTGGATAACCGTTGCCCCTTCACGCTTGCCGGTGTTGGTCACCTGCACACTGGCGGTCACGCTGCCGTCCGCTTTCATGGTTGGCGCAGACAGCTTCACGTCGGAAACCGAGAACGTGGTGTAGCTCAGGCCATAGCCAAACGGATACAGCGGGCCGTTCGCTTCATCGAAGTAGCGCGAGGTGTACTTGTTCGGCTTGTCGGCATTGTACGGGCGACCGGTATTCAGATGGCTGTAGTACTGCGGAATCTGCCCGACGGAGCGCGGAAAGGACATCGGCAGCTTACCGGACGGGTTGTAGTCGCCAAACAGCACGTCGGCGATGGCGTTGCCGCCTTCGGTACCGGCGAACCAGGTTTCCAGAATGGCGTCAGCCTGCTGATCTTCTTTCACCAGGGTCAGCGGACGGCCGTTCATCAGCACTAAGACCAACGGCTTGCCGGTGGCTTTCAGCGCAGCAATCAGATCCTGCTGGCTTTTCGGGATGGAAAGCTCGGTACGGCTGGAGGCTTCGTGCGCCATGCCCTGCGCTTCGCCGACCACGGCAACGACAACATCGGACTGTTTTGCCGCGGTGACCGCTTCATCAATCATCGCCTGCGGCGAACGCGGGTCAACCTTCACCGCCTCTTCGTACAGGTTCAGGAAGTCGACGATGCCTTTGTCATTAGTGACGTTAGCGCCTTTGGCATAAACCACCTTGCCTTCATTGCCCATCACATTCTTAATGCCGGTCAGCACGGTGACGGACTGCGCGGCCACGCCCGCGGCAGACCAACTGCCCATCACGTCACGCTGGCTATCGGCCAGCGGGCCAACGACGGCAACGGTAGCATTTTTCTTCAGCGGCAGCGTTTCCAGACGGTTTTTCAGCAGCACCAGGCTCTGGCGTGCGACTTCACGCGCTTCGGCACGGTGCAGACGGCTTTCGGCGTTGGTGTCCTGCGGGTCGGAATCTTTCGGCCCTAAGTGGCTGTACGGGTCGTTAAACAGACCCATGTCATATTTGACGTTCAGCACGTGGCGCGTGGCATCATCGAGTTCTGCCATCGTCACCTTACCCGACTTAATCAGCCCCGGCAGGTATTTGCTGTAGAACTCGTCGCTCATGCTCATGTCGATGCCGGCCTTCAGCGCCACGCGTACCGCATCTTCCGGGTCGGAGGCTACGCCGTGTTTAATCAGCTCTTTGATGGCCCCATGGTCGGAAACGGTAATGCCTTTAAAGCCCCACTGCTTGCGCAGCACGTCTTTCATCAGCCAGGCATCGGCGGTGGCCGGGGTACCGTTCAGCGAGTTCAGGCCGATCATCACCGCGCCGCTGCCGGCATCCAACCCCGCTTTATAAGGCGGCATGTAGTCGTTGAACAGACGCTGCGGGCTCATATCGACGGTGTTGTACTCTTTACCGCCTTCCACCGCGCCGTAGGCGGCGAAGTGCTTCACGCTGGTCATCACCGAGTAGCGATCCGCCGGGCTTTTGCCCTGCATTGCTTCAACCATGGTTTCACCCATGATGGAGGTTAACCAGGTATCTTCGCCAAAGCCTTCGGAGGCACGGCCCCAGCGAGGGTCGCGGGACACGTCGACCATCGGCGCCCAGGTCATATTCAGACCGTCGTCCGCCGCTTCATAGGCAGAAATGCGGCCCACGGTTTTCACCGCATCGAGGTTGAAGGTGGAGGCCAGGCCTAAGCTAATCGGGAAGACGGTACGCTGACCGTGCACCACATCATAGGCGAAGAACAGTGGAATTTTCAGGCGGCTCAGCGACATCACCTGATCCTGCATGGCGCGGATATCCTGGCGGGTGACGGTGTTAAAAATCGCCCCAACCTGCCCTTCTTTAATCATGTCGCGAATGGCTTCTTTCGGGTTGTCCGGCCCGACGCTAATCAGACGCAGCTGACCGATTTTTTCATCGACCGTCATCTTCTTGAGCAGACCGGTCACAAAGGCATCACGCGCCTGCGGCGTGAGTGGGTGATTGCCGAACAGATCCTCCGCCAGAGCGGGTTGCAGCGCCAGACTCACGGCGACGCCAACAGAAAGTAGCCATTTCATATTATTGTGATCTCTTTATTCCATGCCGGGTAGCGCGGCTAGCATCAATGAAAAACCGCAGTTTGCCATAAACTTAAATGACGGCGGTACAGAAAGCTAAGGTTATTCTCTGATTTTTAGAAACATTCACTCACCAAATGATCATACAAAGCGCTATTCTTAGAAACGACAAAATTGTCTCGCCACAAGGAGTGGAGAATGTCTTCTCAAACCACAACTGATAATAATGCGCTGATTAACGAACTCTCCCGCCTGGTTGGTCACGCCCACCTGCTGACCGACCCCGCTAAAACCGCTCGCTATCGCAAAGGCTTTCGTTCCGGTCACGGCGACGCGCTGGCCGTGGTCTTCCCCGGCTCCCTGCTAGAGTTATGGCGCGTGCTGAACGCCTGCGTCAACGCCGACAAAATTATTCTGATGCAGGCCGCTAACACCGGCCTGACCGAAGGTTCAACCCCAAGCGGTAACGACTACGACCGCGATATCGTCATCATCAGCACCCTGCGCCTCGATAAGCTGCACCTGCTGGATAACGGCGAGCAGGTGCTGGCGTGGCCGGGCACCACGCTTTATTCACTGGAAAAAGCGCTGAAGCCGCTCGGTCGCGAGCCACACTCGGTGATTGGTTCTTCCTGTATCGGCGCCTCGGTGATTGGCGGTATCTGCAATAACTCCGGCGGTTCGCTGGTGCAGCGCGGCCCGGCCTATACCGAAATGTCGCTGTTTGCGCGCATTGATGAACAGGGCAAGCTGACGCTGGTCAACCATCTGGGCATTGACCTTGGCGAAACGCCGGAGCAGATCCTCAGCAAGCTCGATGACGAGCGCGTCAAAGACGGTGATGTGCAGCACGATGGTCGCCACGCCCATGACTACGACTACGTGAACCGCGTGCGCGACGTGAATGCCGATACCCCAGCGCGATACAACGCCGACCCGGAACGTCTGTTTGAATCCTCCGGCTGCGCGGGCAAGCTGGCGGTGTTTGCGGTGCGTCTCGACACCTTCCCGGCGGAAAAACGCCAGCAGGTGTTTTACATCGGCACCAACCAACCTGACGTGCTGACCGAGATTCGTCGCCATATCCTGGCCGAATTCAAAAACCTGCCGGTGGCGGGCGAGTACATGCACCGCGATATCTACGATATTGCCGAGCAGTACGGCAAAGACACCTTCCTGATGATCGATAAACTCGGTACTGACAAAATGCCGTTCTTCTTCACCCTGAAGGGCCGTGCCGACGCCATGCTGGAGAAAGTGTCGCTGTTCAAGCCGCACTTCACCGACCGCTTTATGCAAAAACTGGGGCACGCTTTCCCGGCTCATCTGCCGGAACGCATGAAAACCTGGCGCGATAAATACGAACATCACCTGCTGCTGAAAATGTCCGGCGACGGCATTGATGAAGCGCAGGCCTGGCTTACCGAATACTTCAAAGAAGCGGAAGGCGACTTCTTCGTCTGCACGCCGGAAGAAGGCAGCAAGGCGTTCCTGCATCGCTTTGCGGCAGCGGGCGCGGCTATCCGCTACCAGGCGGTTCACGCCGATGACGTGGAAGATATCCTGGCGCTGGACATCGCGCTGCGCCGTAACGATACCGAGTGGTTCGAGCATCTGCCGGCAGAAATCGACAGCAAGCTGGTGCATAAGCTCTATTACGGGCACTTTATGTGTTACGTTTTCCACCAGGATTACATCGTTAAGAAAGGGGTCGACCCGCACGAAGTCAAAGAGCAGATGCTGGCACTGCTGCGTGAACGCGGCGCACAGTACCCAGCGGAGCATAACGTCGGGCACCTGTATGAAGCGGATGAGAACCTGAAGCGTCATTATCGCGAGAACGATCCAACCAACAGCATGAACCCGGGGATCGGGAAAACCAGCAAGCTCAAGTATTGGGGCGAAAAAACCGACGTGTGATACGACGTTGGTGAGTTTCCCGGCGTCGGCGTGAACGCCTCGGCCGGGCTGCATTCGAATCGTAGCCCGGCCGAGCGCAGCGACGCCGGGAGTTCTCCGAACACTATAAGGAATACAATGATGTCTACGCTTGATGTCACCCGCGACGGCGATGTTGAAATCCGTCACGCGCAGGCTGACGATGTACAAGCCATTGCCGCGCTGTATGCCTGGCACGTTCTTAATGGCCGCGCCTCGTTTGAAGAAGTGCCGCCATCCATTGATGAAATGCATGAACGCATGCGCAGCATTCAAGAGCAGGGCCTGCCGTGGCTAGTCGCACTGTATCGCGGTGAAGTGGTCGGCTACTGCTATGCCAGCCCATATCGCCCTCGTCCGGCCTATCGTTATACCCTTGAAGAGTCTATCTACGTCGACAGCACCATGACGGCACACGGTATTGGCAGCAGCCTGCTAACGGCGCTGATTGCCATTTGTGAGCAAGGCCCGTGGCGGCAACTGCTGGCGGTGATTGGCGACGGCAATAACAATACCGGGTCGCTGCGCCTGCATAAAAAGCACGGTTTCGAGGTGGTCGGTCAATTGCGTAGCGTAGGCTACAAGATGGGTGACTGGCGGGATACGGTAATTATGCAGCGTCCACTCAACGATGGTGACTGGACGCTGCCAGAATAATTAATCGTCCTGGGTGGTCTGCCCGCTACGTTGGGCTCTGGCGATATCGCCTTCCACCTGGGCTTCCTTCTGCTTTTTATAGCTCAGCGCTGCCGCAGGCACCGGCATCACCTTCCCGGTTTCAATCCAGGTGCGCAGACGGCTAGCGTCGGCGAAATGGGTATATTTGCCGAATGCATCCATCACCACCATCGCCACCGGACGTTTGTTCATCACGGTGCGCATCACCAGGCAGTGACCCGCGGCGTTGGTAAAGCCGGTTTTGGTCAGCTGAATGCTCCAGTTGTCGCGATACACCAGATGGTTGGTATTGCGGAACGGCAGCGTATAAGCCGGATGGACGAAGGTTGCGGTATCTTCTTTGGTGGTGCTGAGCTGGCCAATCAGCGGGTACTGTTTGGTGGCAATCAACAGCTTCGTCAGGTCGCGTGCGGTCGAGACGTTATGAATCGACAGCCCGGTTGGCTCAACGTAGCGGGTGTTGGTCATCCCCAACGATTTTGCCTTGGCGTTCATCGCACGGATAAACGCGTCATAGCCGCCCGGATAGTGGTGAGCCAGGCTCGCCGCCGCGCGGTTTTCTGAAGACATCAGCGCCAGCAGCAGCATATTTTTACGGCTAATCTGGCTGTTCAGGCGCACGCGAGAGTAAATCCCTTTCATCTCTGGCGTGTGGCTGATATCCACAGTCAGGATTTCATCCAGCGGCAAATGCGCGTCCAGCACCACCATTGCCGTCATTAGCTTGGTGATAGAGGCCATCGGGCGTACCAGATCTGGCTGGTTGGCGTAAATAACTTTGTTCGTTTCAAGATCAACAATCATCGCGCTACCGGAAGCAATTTCCGGCTGCGAGGCAACGGCGGTCACAGCCGTTTTTGCACTCGCCTGAGGCGCAAAAGGCACAGCCAGCACAAGGGCAAGGCTGAGCAGGGAAACGCGAAATTTCTGCATGGTGAGTATTCTGGCGGTTATTTATGCACATTATGATAGACAACCGCCTCGTACCTAAGGGGTACGAAGCGGAATGGCTCATCATAGCGCGGAGTGCGCGGAATCTACCAGAAAAGAATAGTGAATAAATGCTGCATTGCTGACGGAATTCATATTCACATCAGCAATGCATTCAGCGGGTTAAAACAGCCTGTACCCGTAGCCCCACAGCACCACGGTCAGCGCCAGCAGCACTTCCAGCACCAGCACCCCAATCGCCAGAGTGGAGCTGGCAAAACTCAGCCCCTCTTCCCGGTTAATATTGAGGAAAGTGGGAATGCCGACATAGAGCAGATACCCGGTATAGAACAGCGCCACCGTCCCAACCAGCGCGCACAGCCACACCAGCGGATAGAGCGCAACAATACCGCTCAGGAAAATAGGCGTCGCCACATAACCGGCAAACACCATACAGCGTTTGAGTGAAGGACGCTGCGGGTAGTTACGCGCCATCCACCAGATAACCCGGCCCATCACCGCTACGCCCGCCAGCATAAGGGCGTAGAAGAGTATCGCCAGCCCAATCCCGGTCATCAGCGAAAGCCGCACCACGGTGCCTTCGCCAAAGTTCCAGCCAAGCTGGGTGGTACCGATAAACGCGCACACCACCGGAATGGCCGCCATCACCAGCACATGATGCACATAGTGGTGAGAGACAGATTCATTCTCACTGCGAATAACATGCATCTCTTTATCAGGGTGGGAGAAGAGTCCCCATACATGGTTCATAACGCCTCCTCAGCACGGCTTCGTACCACGTTGTACTAAGTATAATTCACATGAATAGATTGTTTTATGTACAACGCAAAAAATAGACGCAGCCGCACTTCTTGCGTGAGGGTGTATGATTAAAGGATTGAGGCAGTAAGGAGTGAGTGTTTGCATGGATATCAATAACCTGATTTCCCACTACGGTTATGCCGCGCTGATTATCGGCAGTATGGCGGAAGGCGAGACCATTACGCTGCTCGGCGGGGTGGTGGCACATCAGGGTCTGTTAAAATTTCCGCTAGTGGTCATTTCTGTGGCGCTAGGCGGCATGATTGGCGACCAACTGCTTTACCTGCTTGGTCGACGCTTTGGTGGGCGGCTGCTTAAGCGTTTTTCACGCCATCAGGCGCGCATTCGCAAGGCACAGCGGCTGATTAAAAGTCGTCCCTATCTTTTCGTGATTGGCACCCGTTTTATGTACGGCTTCAGGGTCATTGGGCCGCTGTTGATTGGTGCCAGCGGGCTACCGCCGAAGATCTTTCTGCCGCTGAATATTCTGGGTGCGTTAATCTGGGCGTTGCTGTTCACCACGCTCGGCTATCTGGGCGGCGAAGCGATTGGCCCATGGCTGCACCATCTGGATAAGCATCTGAAGCATCTCATCTGGCTGGTTCTGGTCGTCGTGCTGGTGATCGCCGTTCGCTGGTGGATGAAGCATCGGGAAGCGAAAAAACCGCAGGAATAAGCACGGTGAAGGTAGCCCGAGCGACGGGCTACCGAGGGTTTATCAGAACGTATATTGCACACCGACGCGATAGCGTGTCTGGCGATCGTCTTCATCGCTGCTCACAGAAACGTTACCGATCTGCGCATACGGCTTCCAGTTTTTATCGATGCTGTAGGCCACTTTGAGATCCAGCTCATAGTCATCTTTTCCGTTATTGTAACGATTATAATCTTCGCTTTTCTTATACAAATAGTTTCCTTCAAACGTCCACGCCCCGGTTTTATATCCCAGCCATAGATCACCACGATTAACATGTTCATCATCTTTAGCACTCGATGTATCACGGGT
Source organism: uncultured Kluyvera sp. (assembly GCF_902485085.1). Lineage (NCBI taxonomy): Bacteria > Pseudomonadati > Pseudomonadota > Gammaproteobacteria > Enterobacterales > Enterobacteriaceae > Kluyvera > uncultured Kluyvera sp. The sequence goes on along the minus strand of NZ_CABTJS010000009.1, from coordinate 10,082 downwards.
ATATTCATAGCGATAACGTGCGGCAACGTAAAAACCCCCTTCGAAATTATACTGCCCACGAAGATACGGTTTATAGATTGCTTTCGACGATGAGGTTTCTAAAGCAAACCCAGGCTGAACGGTTATATTTGGCATGGCGTTAAATTGATAGCTAATAACATATTCATCGCCATTATCTACAACATCATTAAATGCTTTATCTGAATGTTCACCGCCTGACTTGGTTTTCGCTTCAACGGAAAAACCAAAGCCGTTAGCGAAACGGTGTGAGATCAGCACCCTATCCTTCTGCCCCTGTGAGGTGTCGGTATATTCATGGCGCAGGTCAATCGTTACCGCGCCTGCAGAAGCGCTGGCTAATGCCAGCATCCCAAAGGTTATTAATTTTTTCACGCAATCGTCCTCTATTTTTCTCGTTAACAAAAACAGTGAGGAACTGGCTATAATATTGAAATGACAAATATAAAAAACAACGATTAAAAACCTATCCAATAAAAATATTAATTTTATGGCTGGCGATATTAGGGGGTGAGACATCACGTGTCATGCATTTAAATACCAATACGTGATCGGTGATGCATTTTTATGAATGCGGGGTTGTTTATTTTTAATAAACATAAAATTTAGATATTTGAAAAATATATTAATAGCTAATACTATTTTATTCCGGTATTTATTTTTCATTCCCCTCTGCATCTGAAAGGCCGAGGGGAATGAGATATTAATCGTGCTTATTTTTCCGACTGAAGATAGCCGCCACCCAAGGCTGAGGTCAGCTGAATGCTGGCATCCAGCCACTGACCGTGCAGACGTAACGCATTCACGCGCTCCTGCAGGGCGGGCAGCTTGGCGAGGCTGACCTTAGAACCTGGAATGATCCCGGCGGTCATCCGCGCCTGCGCCAGCGTAACCACGCGCTGCGCATCTTTCTCAACCTGCTGTTGTTGCTGGTTTTTCTCCATCAACGTTTCGACCTGGCTTGCGGTTTTCGCTACCTGGTTTACCGCATCCACCACCGCTTTATTGTATTTAGCGATGGAGAGATTGTTCTGCGCGTTGGCGATATCCAGGTTGGCATTCAGACGGCCGCTATCGAAGATAGGCAGCGTCAGACCAGCGGTTACGCCCATCTGGTTGGCAGAGCTACGGAACAGGTCGCTTAAGTGCAGCGCATCCTGTTGCAGGAAAGCCATCAGGTTAATGTCCGGGTAGAATGCCGCTTTTGCCGCGTCGATCTCGCTGAGTGACGCTTCAATATACCAATGCGCTTCCTGCAGATCCGGGCGACGCGCCAGCAGGTCATAGCCTAAGCGAGCTGGCATTTTAGTGGCGACGGCAGGCAAATCAACTTTACGTAAATTCAACGACTGACTCTGGCTGTTGGTCAGCGCCATCAAACGCGCTTCAATCTCTTTCATGTTGCCGGCAACGTCGGCCAACTGCTGGTCGGTTTTGCTGACGTTAATATCGTTTTCTGCCCCTTCGGCGGAGTTGGTCAGCCCGTGCTGGTAAAGCTCGGTATCCACGGTCACGATATTATTCTGTTCGCTTTTCACCTGCTCTAACACGCCGTGGATTGCCGCTTCGGTTTGCCACTGCCAGTACAGGCGCGCCACGCTGCTGGAGAGCAGTTCCTGGGTTTGCGCCCGCTCGGCAACCTGCGCCTTCACTTCACCAATACGCGCCTTCACCTGCGCCCGGTTTTTACCCCACAGGTCGAGATCCCATCCGGCAGTCAGGCCAAAAGTCCCGTTGGTATACCACGGGCCGGTGTTGCCGTCCGTATCGGTCGCAAATGGCCCCATCAGGCCTTCAGAGGACATTTTCTGACGCTCAAGATTCCCGCCGAAATCCACTTCCGGGCCCAGAGACGACTTCGACATACGCGCCTGCGCTTCGGCAAGTTTGATTCGCTGGTCGGCAATCTGCATATCCGGAGCGTTCGCCAGCGCGCGGCTAATTAAGCTATTGAGCTGCGCGTCGTGGTAACCCTGCCACCAGTTATTCTGCGGCCAGCCATTTTTGACCGCCGCAGGGAGATCCGTAGAAACGTTCGAGGCCGGAACCTGCTGTTTAACAGGACTGCCAATATCATGCGACGGCGCACAGCCAGCCAGCGCGATGAGCAGGGGTAAGCCAGACAGCACGCTTTTTTTCAGAATTAAGTTCATTTGAGAAGTCAGGTAACAAAAGTAGGAGGGTTATATTAATTTAAATGGATTAAATCCTTTTAGTAAAGCGTGTGAGAACATAATTTGACATACTTAGTGACAGTTAAAAATTATTAAAATTCATGGAGTAGAAATGAGTCAGAACATTTATGACAACCCTGATTTCTTCGCCGGTTACGCGACGCTCGATCGTTCGGTTAAAGGGCTCGACGGAGCGCCGGAATGGGGCACCATAGAGCAAATGATGCCCGTGCTGGCAGGTAAGCGCGTGGTGGATCTGGGTTGCGGCTACGGCTGGTTTTGCCGCTGGGCGCGTGACCAGGGCGCAACGCAGATTACGGGTCTGGATCTTTCCAGTCGAATGCTGGAACGCGCACGGGAGATGACCGACAGCGCGGAGATTGAATATCGCTGCGAGGATTTGCAAACCCTCACGCTTGCCGCCAATAGCTATGACGTCGCCTACAGTTCGCTGGCGCTGCACTATTTGCCCGATATTGCCCCGCTGCTCGCCTGCGTTTATCAGGCCCTGACGCCGGGCGGCACGCTATTATTTTCCGCCGAACATCCCATATATACCGCCCCGCTCAAGCAGGGTTGGCATGAGGATGAACAGGGACAGAAAAGCTGGCCAGTTAGCCATTATCAGCAGGAAGGCGAGCGTATCAGCAATTGGTTTGCCGACGGCGTGAAGAAGCAACACCGGACGCTGGGTAGCTGGATTAACGCGCTGGTGGCCGCCGGTTTCATCATTGAGTGCCTCAACGAATGGGGGCCAACGGCCGCGCAGATTGCCGCCAACCCGGCGCTGGATGAAGAGAAAGAACGGCCGATGATTTTTATTCTGCGCGCGCGTAAGCCAGTGTGAGTAGGGTGAGTGCCGGATGGCGGCTGCGCCTTATCCGGCCTACAGGAGAGTGATATTGCTTGTAGGCCGGATAAGCAAAGCGCCATCCGGCAATTCACCAACGCTTACGCTTTCAAACTTGCGCCGTTGGTCGCAATCACCTCTTTATACCAGTCGAAGCTCTTTTTCTTGCTGCGCGCCAGCGTACCGGTGCCATCGTCGTGGCGGTCAACATAGATAAATCCGTAGCGCTTGGAGAGTTCTGCCTTCGAGGCGCTGACCAGGTCAATCGGCCCCCAGCTGGTGAAGCCCATCAGTTCAACGCCGTCTTCAATCGCTTCCCGCGCCTGCACCAGATGGTCATTCAGGTAGCTGATACGGTAGTCATCGTTGATGCTGCCATCGGCTTCGACTTTGTCCTTCGCGCCGAGGCCGTTTTCGACAATAAACAGCGGCTTCTGATAGCGATCCCACAGCACGTTCAGCAGCGTGCGCAGCCCCAGCGGGTCAATCTGCCAGCCCCACTCCGAGCTTTCCAGATGCGGGTTTGGCACCATGTTAAGAATGTTGCCACGCGCTTTCTGGTTCAACGCCTCGTCAGCGGTAACGCAGCCGGTCATGTAGTAGCTAAACGAGATAAAATCGACCGTGGATTTCAGCGCTTCGCGGTCGGCGTCGGTTATCTCCAGCGTAAAACCGTTGTCGCGGAAATAGCGCAGCATATAGCCTGGATACGCCCCGCGCGCCTGCACGTCACCGAAGAACTGCCAGCCGCGGTTCTCCTGCAGGGTTTTGAAGATATCTTCCGGCTTGCAGCTGAGTGGGTACATCAGGCCGCCCAGCAGCATGTTGCCGATTTTCCCTTCCGGCACAATCTCATGACAGGCTTTCACCGCCAGCGCACTCGCCACCAGCTGATGGTGAATAGCCTGATAAATCTCAGCTTTACTGCTGTCGCTCGGCAGACCCACGCCGGTCATCGGCGCGTGCAGCGACATATTGATTTCGTTAAAGGTCAGCCACAGTTTGACCTTGCCTTTGTAGCGATCGAACACCGTACGTGCATAGCGCTCGAAGAAGCCAATCACCTTACGATTGCCCCAGCCGCCGTAGTTTTTCACCAGCGCCCACGGCATCTCGTAGTGAGACAGCGTCACCAGTGGCGTGATGTCGTGCTTGGCCATTTCATCAAACAGCTTGTCATAAAAAGCCAGACCCGCTTCGTTTGGCGCAGCGTCATCGCCGTTCGGGAAAATGCGCGTCCAGGCAATCGACACGCGCAGACAGTTAAAGCCCATCTCAGCGAACAGCGAAATATCTTCTGGATAGCGATGATAAAAATCGATAGCGATATCTTTTAAACCGGAATCGCCCGGGATGCGTTCAACCACATCGCCAAAAACGCCCTGCGGCTGCACATCCGAGGTGGACAATCCTTTGCCGTCCTCCAGATATGCCCCTTCGACCTGGTTCGCTGCGGTTGCGCCGCCCCAATAAAACGCCTTCGGGAATGCTTTCATCTCTCTCTCCTGTGATTAATGCGTAATGGTCAACAGCGGCTGACCGGCGCTAACCGAACTGCCTGCAACGGTTTCCAGCCCCGGGTAATCGTCGCTGTTGCTGATAATAATTGGCGTCGCCAGGTCGTAACCGGCGTCCAGAATGGCCTGACGATCGAAGGTGAGCAGCAGATCCCCCGCCTGCACCTTATCCCCCTCTTTCACGTGAGCGGTGAACGGCACGCCGTCCAGCTTGACGGTATCAATGCCCACGTGGATCAGCAGCTCAATGCCGCTGTCGCTCTCAAGACCAATGGCGTGTTTGGTTTGGAAAATCGAGGCGACCTCACCGTTGAACGGCGCAATCACTTTGCCTTCGCTCGGAATTATCGCTACCCCTTTGCCGAGCAGTCCGCTCGCGAAGGTGCTATCCGGTACATTTTCCAATGCCAGAACGGTACCGGTCATCGGCGCCAGCACGTCGTTTTCTGACGCCTTTGCCACCGAGGTGGGCTCTGCGGCCTGCCGAGGCATTCCGAAGAAGAAGGTTAACGTGCCGGAGAGGATAAAGGCCACCGCCGTACCGATCAGCCCGCCCCAAACGCTGGCGTCAATGCCGCTTGCCGGGATCATCTGCGCCGGGAAGAAGATATTCGGCAGGCCAAAAGAATACGTCGCGCTGTAACTAAAGGCGGTAATTGCACCGCCGAGGGCACCCGAGACGCAGCCAAAGATAAACGGACGACGCAGCGGCAGCGTCAGGCCATAAATCGCCGGTTCAGTGATACCAAAAAGCCCGGCTGAAAATGCAGACCCCGCCAGCACTTTCTGGCGCACATCGCGGGTGGCGAGGAAAATCCCCAGCACCGCCCCTACCTGCGCCAACACCGCTGGCAGAATAATCGGCAGCATCGAATCGTGGCCCAGCACGTTCAGGTTATTGATCATCAGTGGCACCAATCCCCAGTGCAGACCGAAGATCACGCAGACCTGCCACAACCCGCCCAATGCAGCCCCCGCCAGCCATGGCGCGACGACATAAATCGCCTGGTAGCCGTTTGCCAGCATCACGCTAAGCCAGGTGGCAACTGGCCCGATAGCCAGAAACGTCAGCGGCACCACGATGGCAAGGCAGATAGCGGGGGTAAAAAAGTTCTTCATCGCCGACGGCAGCAGCGCGTTACTGCGCCGTTCAATCCAGCAACTTACCCATGAGGCAAGAATGATGGGAATAACCGACGAACTGTAATTGATAAAGGTGACCGGTATACCGAGAAAATACTCCGCACTTGCTCCCGGCGTCTGCGCTGCCTCAAAGGCCTGAATCATCAGTGGATGGGTTAGCGCCCCACCGATAACCATGGAGATAAACGGATTGCCGCCAAACTTTTTCCCCGCGGTGTAGCCGAGAAACAGCGGGAAAAAGAAGAACAGCGAGTCGCTTGCCGCAAACCAGATTTTGTAGGTCGCCTGCTCGGTATCCAGCCAGCCGCACGCCACCGCCAGCGCCAGCAGCCCTTTCAGCAGACCGGTTGCCGCCATCACCCCGATAAACGGGGCAAAAATGCCGGAGACCACATCAATAATCTGGCCCAGTACCGAGGTTTTCTCGCCTTTATCAGCCACCGGTTCGCTATCGTCGGTTATCCCTGCGGCCTCGCGTACCGCCAGCCAGACGTCATGGACGTGGTTGCCGATCACCACCTGAAACTGACCGCCGCTTTCGACCACCATAATGACGCCGGGGTTCGCCTTCAGCGCCTCGGCGTCTGCTTTGCCGCTCTCTTTAAGCTTAAAACGCAGTCGCGTTGCGCAGTGAACCAGACTCACTATATTCTCCTTGCCGCCTACGTGGCGGAGAATATCCTGCGCGAGTTCCTGATATTTCATGCTGAATTCCTTGACCGAGTATATAAAAACAAAAAAACCCGAGAACGACGCCAGATGGCACCGCGCTCGGGTTTTGCCTGCATTATGCAGTAACAATCCCATTGTGCTTTGGGGATTAACGCCCCTCTTTTCTCACCCGTTCGATATGAATGGCGAGAAACATAATTTCTTCCGTCGTCAGCGACCGCTGATAACTTTTTTGCAAATGCACCGCCACGGTTTCCGCACACTTCCACGCTTTCGCGTAGTTGTCTTTCACCGCGCCGTGCAGCTCAGCATCGTCATCTTCCACCACCGTTCGCGTCAGCATCCGCTGGGCGAAAAACTTCAGGTGGGTGACAAAGCGCTGGTAGCTTAGCGACTCTTCGTTGTACTCCAGCCGCAGTTGATACTTCACCAACTGCAAAATTTCCTGCATTACCCGAGTGACGTGCATCACCTCCGGCATTTCGCTGTTGAGCTGCGCCGTCACCAGATGCAGGGCGATAAACCCGGCCTCATCTTCCGCCAGCGCCACGCCGAGCCGCTTTTCAATCAGCGCCCGCGCTTCTTGCCCCAGCGAAAACTCTTTCGGGTAGAGCCGCTTAATGTCCCACAACAGCACATTGCGCAGCGCCACGCCCTTTTTTTGCCGTTCAATGGCAAAGTGGCAGTGGTCGGTTAGCGTGATGTAGACGCTCTCCTGTAGCCTGCCAAGCCGCTCGCGCGCCCGTTCGATAATCCGGTCGCAGGTGGTCATCACCTCAAGCGGGATCTGACTGAGTAATTCACTTAAACGCCCTAACAGCTCGTCGCTTTGCAGGGCAAAAATTTTCTCGATTTTCGTCTCATCCAATGAGTCGCCGACGCGTTTCTGAAAGGCTAGCCCTCGCCCCATCACAACCTGCTCACGCCGGTGTTCATCCAGAACCACCACCACATTATTATTAAGAACTTTGGCGATCTGCATTTATGAACCCCAGAAACAAAAAAACCTGACTTCTGACAGGAGCCAGAACATCAGGTTTTGCCTGCCGAAGCAGTAACAATCGAGAAGAAGTATTTCATTTTCACTGCCGTAAGCTCAATGGAGCAAACGGAAAATTGTGATGCAGATCGGATACTTTATGCCTGCCAGTCGTTTATCGCCCGGGCAATCAGCTTCGATTCCTGTAGCGCGCGCACGGCGGTGAACAGTTCGGTGGCTTCGGCATATTCTTTGCGCAGATAGCCCAGCCACTGCTTGATACGCGCCACGTGATAGAGCCCGGTGTCGCCCTGCTTTTCCAGATGGGTATATTTCTTGAGCAGATCCACCACCTGCGGCCAGGGCAAACGTGGTTCGTTATATTTGATGACCCGGCTGAGGTTCGGCACGTTCAGCGCCCCGCGACCGATCATCACCGCGTCGCAGCCGGTGACGGCCATGCAGGCCTGTGCGCTTTCATAGTCCCAGATTTCGCCGTTGGCGATAACGGGAATGGAGAGCCGCTGGCGAATCTCGGCAATCGCCTGCCAGTTGATGCGCTCGGCCTTGTAGCCATCTTCTTTGGTGCGCCCGTGAACGGCAAGCTCGGTCGCCCCCGCCTGCTGCACCGCATCAGCGATTTCAAACTGACGCGCGCCGCTGTCCCAGCCCAGACGCACTTTTACCGTGACCGGCAGGTGCGCGGGTACCGCTTCGCGCATCGCTTTCGCGCCCTGATAGATAAGCTCCGGGTCTTTCAGCAACGTCGCGCCGCCGCCGCTACCGTTTACCGTTTTCGATGGGCAGCCGCAGTTGAGGTCTACGCCCCAGGAGCCGAGCTCCACCGCACGGGCAGCGTTCTCCGCCAACCACTGCGGGTATTGCCCCAGAAGCTGAATGCGCACACGGGTACCGGAAGGCGTGCGGCTTTCGTTATGCAGCTCCGGGCAGAGTTTCTGGAACGATTTTACCGGCAGCAGCTGATCCACCACGCGCAAAAATTCGGTGATGCATAGATCATAATCATTCACTTCGGTCAGCAGCTCGCGAACGAGCGAGTCGAGCACGCCTTCCATCGGTGCCAGTAAAACACGCATATCGTTATCCGGAAAAAAAAGAGGCGCTATGGTAACGTCTTAGTATGCCGCTTTCCACTGCCAGTCAACACATCAGGAGGTGAATGATGAATTCAAGGGATATTAAGCTAAAGACCATCCAGCCGCCGTGCGGTTTCAGCGACGTGCCGCCGGTCACGCTGACCGATGCCACCCTGCTCGAGCGTAAAAACAAGCTGCTCGAACGGATGCAGGAAGAACGCTTTGATGCGCTGGTGATTTACGCCGACAAAGAGCACGGCGGTAACTTTGAGTACCTGACCGGGTTTATTCCGCGCTTTGAAGAGGGGCTTCTGGTGCTGCACAAATCCGGGCACGCCACCGCCATTCTCGGCAACGAAAACCTGAAGATGGCGGCTCATTCGCGTATTCCGGTGACGCTAAAGCACTGCCCGCTGTTCTCGCTGCCTAATCAGCCTATGGACAACGAAAAGTCGCTGGCGCAGTTGTTCAGCGAAACCGGACTGAGCGCGATGTCCAAGGTCGGGCTGGTGGGCTGGAAGATGTTTTCCACCGTCGGGAGCGATAACGCGAAGCTGTTTGACCTGCCGTGGTTTATCGTCGAAGCGATAAAACAGAGTACCCATGCCGATCTGGTCAACGCCGCGCATTTGTTTATTCGCGGTGATAAAGGGGCGAGAACGGTCAATAACGCCAACGAAATTGCCCATTACGAATACGGTGCCAACCTCGCCTCCCGCTGCATGCTGGCGGCGCTGGACGCCGTTGAACCGGGCGTTCGTGAAGTGGAGCTGGGCGCCCTGCTCGCCGCCGAGGGGCAGGCACCGTCAGTCGTCACCATCGCGGCAGCCGGGCAACGCTTCGAGAAAGCAAACCTCTACCCTTCGTGGAAAAAAGTCGAACGCGGCCAGCCGCTGTCGATGACCACCGGGTTTAAGGGCGGGCTTTCCAGCCGCACTGGCTTTGTGATTGCCGAGGAAAGCGAGCTGCCGGAAAACCAGCGGGATTATCTGGACCGGGTGGTGAAGCCCTATTTTGGTGCGGTGGCAGCGTGGCTTGAGCAAATTAAGGTCGGGATGCCGGGCGGCGAGCTGTACGATTTAGTCGAACGCGTGCTGCCAAAAGCGCAGTACGGCTGGCATCTTAATCCGGGGCATTTGAGCGCCGATGAAGAGTGGATGTCTTCGCCGGTTTATTCAGGCTCGGTCGAAACGCTGAAAAGCGGCATGGTGATGCAGATTGATATTATTCCGTCGGTGCCGGGGTATACCGGGACGAGTGCAGAAGAGAGCATTGCGCTGGCCGATGCCGCGTTGCGCCAGCAGATAGCGCAGGCGTATCCGGCGCTGTGGGCACGCATTGAGGCGCGGCGAGCGTATATCCGCGAGACGTTGAATATTGCGTTGAGCGATGACGTATTGCCGCTGTCCAACGCCGTGGGGTATTTGCGGCCGTTTATGTTGGCCAAAGATAAGGCGCTGGTGGGTTAGCGGCGCTGCGCTTGGCCGGGCTACGCGTTTCAGTGTAGCCCGGGCGAGCGCATGTACGACCGGATACATAGGTAACACTTCAGACCGGGAACATAGGTAACACTTTCCTAGTCTATCCGGATAATACTACGGCTTTTCCGGTCATAGTAAGCAAGCGTTATTC
>NZ_CABTJS010000008.1:0-2206 GCF_902485085.1 uncultured Kluyvera sp. | reverse complement strand
GTATGCGCGCAAGTGCATAGCGCGGAAATTCACGCCATTCAGCCGGGGTAAGTCCTGTTTCCGATGTTCTTCTTACCCGAAAACGGTGAACGGGGACGCAATTTATTGCGTGGCCGTGAAGCGTTGCCGGCGCAGCCGGAAAACCGGTTTTCAGCACGTTCAGGAATGGGGTTCGTCGACGGCCGGCAATGACGTTATGGCAAGTCGCCGGACGACTCACCACACGATTCACCGGCGATTCGACTCGTGACTTGACTCTAGAGTCACCACGGTCAAAAAAACGCCAAATCGACGATTCGACTCTAGAGTCAAGTCGTCATAAGTTACTGATAGTGTGGAGTGAGTCGTCGATGACTCTATGACGAGTCGTCGGCAAGTCGTACACGAATCACCGACGACTTGGATTGACCTTACAGAAGGTAATACTGCGTAATTTAATAACAACCAACTGACTGATATTAATGAGTTATCTGCAAAAATTTAATTTTGCGTGGGGTGTGGATATTTTTAGTGTGAGGAGCGTTCAGAGATCTGGCGATTTTTGGGAAGGTTCACGAACGCCCCGGCATGGCCGGAGAGGAAAACTCAAGCATGGCGGGATCAGGATTTTTTCCAGAATTTCCACCACGGGGAATGGGGTGGTGAAGAAGGTTCGTGCTTGTGCTCCAGAAGCTGCATAGCCTGACGAAGGGAATCAATATGCTCATCTCGAGCCTTAACAGCCCCTTTAAGACCATCGTTTTCAGCTTCAAGTAAAGCGATTCTATGTTGTAAACCATGTAAACCAACGCTGTTAATACCTGTAGATTCTGCGTCACTTTTTACATCATATTTTACAGCATCGATTACACCATCAAGAGAACCAAACACTCTAATGAGCTCTGATGTATCAATAACTTTAATACCCTTCCCGTGCTTTACAACAGAGGTGTAACTTAACTTCCCACTGTTAATCATCTTGTAAATTGTGGGACGGCTAACCTTAACAAGCCGTGCCGCTTCACTAATAGACACTCTGGCCATCAATTACCATCCTGTAATTCATCCAGTCTCGAGGACAGTGTACGGAAAAGATGCTCCGCATCATCGTGGAGTTTCTCACAAAGGTCGGCCTCAGCATCGAGATCAAGCTCGTTAAGCTTCTCCAGCAGGAGCAGAGACTGATTCTGGATGAATTTAGCCATGTTCAGCGCTGTTTTCTGTTATTTCGTCATAAGGGACCTCAGAGCATCAGTGCTCAGTGTAAAACCGGTAAGGGGGTCGGATGTACGAATGGTTCAGAGAACGGATCTGAGGTAATCCTGTAGTTATTTTGTAGTTTATCTGTAGTCATCGCACTAAAAATCAGGATTAAGTCATCAGCTTTTGTAGTCTTTCTGTAGTTTACCTGTAGTCCGGAAAAATAATCCGTTCATGCGAGCATGAACGAGGTCGTTAATGACGTTTTTTTGTCACCGACGCCCCTTAACCTGCGTAAATCACCCGCCATGGTTGATTATTTTTCAACCTCAAAATGGTCATACACCTAACGCAGCTGCGATTTTCATCGCAACTTCATGAAAAATAAATAAAAAAGAAAAAATACAGGGATTCTGGGTATTACCGGGGTAATAATGTTAAGCGCTAACACAATGAAAATTAAGGCGATGCCGGTATTACTCCGGTAATACCCAGAACGGAGCCATTACGCACCGTCCTGCTGCTCATTCAGGCGCGCTGACAGGCTTCGGTAAAGGCGTTCCGCATCCTCATGGAGTTTCTCGCAGAAATCAGCCTCATGATCCAGATCCAGCTCATTAAGCCTGTCCAGAAGAAGCAGGGACTGATCCTGGATGAATTTAGCCATGTTAACGGCAGTCTTTTGTTGTTTGTTCATGAAGGCCCCGGCGCGAAAGTGCTTACTGTACGTTCTGATGGTTTTCCGCTTCCTCGCTCATTCGCTCACTCCGTTCGGTCATGAGTCTGCGGCGAGCGGAGGAAGATGAGCAGATAACGTAACGGTAAGCATAACGAAAGCTAAGGACAAGGGCGAAAAGGCCACGCCCCGCCGGGGCGCTTTTCCATAGGCTCCGCCCCCCTGACAAGCATCACGAAATCTGACGCTCAAATCAGTGGTGGCGAAACCCGACAGGACTATAAAGATACCAGGCGTTTCCCCCTGGTGGCTCCCTCGTGCGCTCTCCTGTTCCTGCCTTTCGGTTTACCG
>NZ_CABTJS010000007.1:0-5825 GCF_902485085.1 uncultured Kluyvera sp. | reverse complement strand
ATTTCCGGCATCTGACGATAGAAGAAGGTCAACAGCAGCGTACGAATGTGCGAGCCGTCGACGTCCGCATCGGTCATGATGATGATGCTGTGATAACGCAGTTTGTCCGGGTTGTACTCATCGCGACCGATGCCGCAGCCCAGCGCGGTAATCAGCGTGGCCACTTCCTGAGAGGAGAGCATCTTGTCGAAGCGCGCCTTCTCAACGTTGAGGATTTTACCTTTCAGCGGCAGAATCGCCTGGTTCTTACGGTTACGCCCCTGCTTCGCAGAGCCGCCCGCAGAGTCCCCTTCCACGAGGTACAGTTCAGACAACGCCGGGTCGCGTTCCTGACAGTCTGCCAGTTTGCCCGGCAGGCCAGCGAGGTCCAGCGCGCCTTTACGGCGGGTCATTTCACGGGCTTTACGCGCCGCTTCACGCGCACGCGCCGCGTCGATAATTTTGCCTACGACGATTTTCGCGTCGGACGGATTTTCCAGCAGGTATTCGCTCAGCAGTTCGTTCATCTGCTGTTCTACCGCCGTTTTCACCTCGGAGGAGACCAGTTTATCTTTGGTCTGTGAGGAGAATTTCGGATCCGGCACCTTCACGGAAACGACGGCAATCAGACCTTCACGAGCATCGTCACCGGTGGCGCTGACTTTGGCTTTTTTGCTGTAGCCTTCTTTGTCCATGTAGGCGTTCAGGGTACGGGTCATCGCCGCACGGAAGCCTGCAAGGTGAGTACCGCCATCACGCTGCGGAATGTTGTTGGTGAAGCAGTAGATATTTTCCTGGAAGCCATCGTTCCACTGCAGCGCAACTTCAACGCCGATACCGTCTTTTTCGGTGGAGAAATAGAAGATATTCGGGTGAATTGGCGTTTTGTTCTTGTTGAGGTACTCAACGAACGCCTTGATGCCGCCTTCGTAGTGGAAATGGTCTTCTTTACCGTCACGCTTATCGCGCAGACGAATAGAAACGCCGGAGTTCAGGAACGACAGCTCGCGCAGACGTTTTGCCAGGATATCGTATTCGAACTCGACGACATTGGTGAAGGTTTCGTAGCTCGGCCAGAAACGTACCATGGTACCGGTTTTTTCGGTATCGCCGGTGACGGCCAGCGGTGCCTGCGGCACGCCGTGCGCGTAAATCTGACGGTGAATTTTGTTATCGCGCTGGATAACCAGTTCCAGTTTCTGGGACAGGGCGTTAACCACGGAAACGCCCACGCCGTGCAGACCGCCGGAGACTTTATAGGAGTTATCGTCGAACTTACCGCCTGCGTGCAGAACGGTCATGATGACTTCCGCAGCAGAAACGCCCTCTTCCGGGTGAATACCGGTTGGGATACCACGGCCGTCATCCTGTACGGATACGGAGTTATCGCTGTGGATGGTGACAACGATATCTTTGCAGTAACCAGCGAGCGCTTCGTCGATAGCGTTATCCACAACCTCAAATACCATGTGGTGCAGACCGGTGCCGTCATCCGTGTCGCCGATATACATACCCGGGCGCTTACGCACCGCATCCAGCCCTTTCAGGACTTTGATACTGGAGGAGTCATAAGAATTCGACATCAACGTTTCTCGCTCATTTCAACTTGGGTTAATCCGTTATTTTACCCTTTTCCACGGTAAACATCTTCGAATTTTCGTCCGACATGTCCATAACGTGTTCAGCGCTAATGGCGCTGACGAAAACCTGCGACTGCGTGGCTTTTAAGCGGCTGGCAAGCAGCCCGCGCCGCGCGTCGTCAAGTTCCGAGGCAAAATCATCTATCAGGTACAGGCAGCGTCGCCCGCTCTCGCGGGTGAGGAACTCCCCCTGCGCCAGGCGCAACGCACACATCAGGAGCTTGAGCTGCCCGCGCGACAACGTGTCTTCCACCGGCGCACCGTCGGCACGAATGCGGAAATCCGCCTTGTGCGGGCCGTGCGCGGTGTAGGTCAACATGCGGTCGCGCTCGAAGCTTCTCTCTAACACCTCGGCATAGTCCGTCTCTTTCTCCCAGCCGCGCTGGAAGGAGAAGGTGAGAGAGAACTCGGGTAAAAACTGTTTGCAGGTGTCGGCCATGTCTTCGGCAATACCTGCGCTGTATTCGGCACGCCAGTTGCTGATTTGTTCCGCAAGAGGGATTAACTCCATGTCCCACGGACGCAGCTGGGCGTAGCGCGTCACCTGGCGCAACGCGGCGTTACGCTGCTTGAGCAGACGCTTCAGGTTGCTCCAGGCGTTAAAGAAGCCGGCTTCGTTGTGAAAGCATCCCCAGTCGAGGAACGCTCTTCTGTATTTGGGGCCGCCGTTGAGTAAAGTAAACCCCTCGGGCGTGATCAGCTGCATCGGCATCAGCAGCGCCAGCTCGGCCACCTTGTGGCCGTCGGTACCGTCGATGCGCACCTTGCTGTCGCCCTGCTTGTCTTTGGTCAGGCCGATGGCGGTCTCCCGCTCCTCGCCCTGCAAACGCCCGTGCAGAACAAAAGATTCCTGCTCGTGGCGAATCACGCGACCAATCTGCAAACTGCGAAACGCCCGACCGTGGCCGAGCGTATAGATGGCTTCCAGCACGCTGGTTTTGCCGCTGCCGTTCGCGCCAACCAGGAAATTAAAGCCAGGGGATAAAGCGAGATCCGCGCTTTCGATGTTGCGAAAGTCGCGGATCAACAGACGGGTGAGCGACATTACAGTCTCATTGGCATGACAACATAGGCAGCCGACTGTGATGCGGCATCTTCAATCTGTACGCTCGAAACGGAGTCGGTCAGCAGGATGCGCACGTTCTCGCATTTCAGCGCGTTCAGCACATCCAGCACGTAGCTAACGTTGAAGCCGATTTCCATCTCAGCCCCGGCGTAGGTGACGTCCAGAATCTCTTCTGCCTCTTCCTGCTCCGGGTTGTTGGCGGTGATTTTGATCTGGTTTTCACTCACGTACAGGCGCACGCCGCGGAATTTCTCGTTGGAGAGGATCGCGGCACGGGCAAAGGCCTGCTTGAGGCTGTCGCAACCGGCTTCCAGCGTTTTGTCCGGGTTCTTCGGCAATACGCGGCGATAATCCGGGAAACGGCCGTCAACCAGCTTCGATGTGAAGACAAAATCGCCCACGTGAGCGCGGATGTTATTGCTGCCGATCTGCACGCGCAGCGGCGTGTCGCCGCCGTCGAGCATACGCATCAGCTCAATCACCCCTTTACGCGGCACGATCACCGAATGGTTTGGCAGCGAGTCGCCAATCGGCATGGAACAGACCGCCAGACGGTGGCCGTCGGTCGCCACGGTACGCAGCTCTTCACCTTCGGTTTCGAACAGCATGCCGTTTAAGTAGTAACGAACGTCCTGATGCGCCATGGAGAACTGGGTGGCTTCAATCAGACGCTTCATCGTCGCCTGCGGCAGGGTGAATTCCACTTCGCTCTGCCAGTCGTCCAGGTTCGGGAAGTCCGCTGCAGGCAGCGTGGAGAGCGAGAAACGGCTGCGGCCAGAGCGCACCAGCATACGGTCGCCTTCCAGCTGCACGGCGATTTCAGCACCTTCCGGCAGCCCGCGGCAGATATCAAAGAATTTACGTGCCGGAACCGTGGTCGCGCCCGCGTCGTGCGGCTGCGTCAGCGTAACGCGCGCGATCATTTCCATTTCCAGATCTGTACCGGTCAGCGACAGCGTACCGTCCGCGACCTGAAGCAGCAGGTTTCCGAGAATAGGCAGCGTTGGGCGGCCGCCTAATGGGCCACTCACCTGTTGCAGCGGTTTTAATAAATGTTCACGTTCAACGGTAAATTTCATAGCGTCACGATGATAATGTTCTGATTAGATTGGAAAAATCTTCTTTTATGTCGTGGCTTTCTTCGCGTAACTGCTCAATCTTGCGACAGGCGTGCAGCACGGTCGTATGGTCACGGCCACCAAACGCATCGCCGATTTCCGGCAGACTGTGGTTGGTTAACTCCTTTGCCAGCGCCATCGCCATCTGACGCGGGCGCGCCACCGAGCGGGAACGACGTTTAGACAGTAAATCTGCCACTTTGATCTTGTAGTACTCAGCCACCGTCTTTTGAATATTGTCGATAGTGACCAGTTTTTCCTGCAATGCCAGCAAATCACGCAGCGCTTCACGCACAAAATCGATGGTGATCGCACGACCGGTAAAGTTGGCATTGGCGATAACACGGTTCAGTGCCCCTTCCAGCTCACGCACGTTGGAGCGCAGACGCTTGGCAATGAAGAACGCCACTTCACCCGGCAGGCGAATGTCGTTTTCATCGGCTTTCTTCATCAGGATCGCGACGCGGGTTTCCAGCTCCGGTGGCTCGATCGCCACGGTCAGGCCCCAGCCGAAGCGGGATTTCAGACGATCTTCAACGCCGTTGATCTCTTTTGGATAACGATCCGAGGTCAAAATGATCTGCTGATTGCCTTCCAGCAGGGCATTGAAGGTGTGGAAAAATTCTTCCTGCGATCGTTCTTTATTGGCAAAGAACTGAATGTCATCGATCAGCAGCGCGTCAACGGAACGGTAGTAGCGTTTAAACTCTTCGATCGCATTGTTTTGCAGGGCTTTTACCATGTCCTGAACGAAGCGTTCGGAGTGCATATACACCACTTTGGCATTGGGCTTGCGCGCCATAATGCCGTTGCCCACCGCGTGCAGCAGGTGCGTTTTACCGAGACCCGTGCCGCCATACAGGAACAGCGGGTTGTAGGCCCCACCTGGGTTATCAGCAACCTGGCGAGCCGCCGCGCGCGCCAGCTGGTTCGACTTACCTTCAACGAAGTTATCGAACGTGTGTTTGACGTTTACGTTAGAGCGGTAGGTTGGCTCAGCCGGTGCAGGAACATTATCCCAACCCTGACGAGCAGGAGCGACGCGAGGAGCCGGCGCGGGTGCGGCCTGAGCAGGCGCAGCCACATTCACGGTTTCACGTACGGTTTGGGTGACCGGCTTTGTGCCCACTTCAAAGCGCAGCTGTGGGGCATCTGACCCGCAGAAATCGTTCAGCAGTCCATTGATGTTATTAAGGTACTTGTCCCTTACCCAATCGAGCACAAAACGGTTTGGCGCGTACAAAGCCAGCGTGTTATCGCTCAGTTCCGCCTGCAACGGGCGGATCCACATACTGAATTCTGTGGCTGGTAACTCATCCTGCAATCGGGCAAGACACTGCTGCCAAAGCGAAAGTGACACGGCGGACTCCACTCGAACAATAAAAGAAAACTATTGAATATTCATGATTGTTGGCGCACATCGGCATGACCCTGTGTAAAGGGGGACGTGCGAATTGCTATCTGCAATTTATCCTGACCAGGATCCTGGGATCCCGATCGGGACCGCGGATCATAGCCTAAACTGAGCCAGAGATCTTCTGTTTCTCACAGATTCTTCCCGATTTATCCACAGGAAGATCAGAAACCGGTTAAGTGTAAACGATCCTGGCGCGAGTGCCCCACGATTTAGCCCGCATATTGGAAAAATTAATGAGCACAGCCAATTTATTGCTTAAATGATCTAACGAAGATCCGGGACGATCCTTGCGCTTTATCGGTGAGCCCGTATAATCCTCGACCCGGCGCGTGATGCTCATCTTCCTGCGTCGTCCGTTGCTCATTTTCCACGCGAAAACGTGCGGAAATACGCGGGAAATAAGGAAAGAGAATTGACTCCGGAGTGTACAATTATTACAATCCGGCCTCTTTAATCACCCACGCTGAGGCGTTAGTCGTTCGAAACTCGTTCGGGTATACGCAAAAGTCAGTGAATTTATTCAAGTTTAGGTAGAAATCGCCATGAAACGCACTTTTCAACCGTCTGTACTGAAGCGCAACCGTTCTCACGGCTTCCGTGCTCGT
>NZ_CABTJS010000006.1:0-1081 GCF_902485085.1 uncultured Kluyvera sp. | reverse complement strand
CGGTGTAAGTGAACTGCAGTTGCCATGTTTTACGGCAGTGAGAGCAGAGATAGCGCTGATGTCCGGCAGTGCTTTTGCCGTTACGCACCACCCCGTCAGTAGCTGAACAGGAGGGACAACTGATAGAAATAGAAGCCACTGGAGAACCTCAAAAACACCATCATACACTAAATCAGTAAGTTGGTATCATCACCTCAAAGCCATTAGGTTCGATTTGAATATAAACAATTTTCATTAAACTGATATTTATCACCAAATTCCGAGCCAAAAGATTACATCATATTTAAATGTAATCTTAAATAACTCAGTGTATAATTCAATTGCACAATAAGAATTAACAGTGTATTTTTAGCCAGGAAATATGATTTCTAAAACGGAGATTTAAAAGTGAAAATATATTACGCATTAAAAAGAATAGCGTATATTGCAGGTGCTTTATCTATTGGTTGCGGCTCACTACCAATGATTTTCAGCAAAACACCCGCTCTTCAATACTGGGTGCTCGGGGCTTTTTTAATTTTCATTGGGTATTGCGTATCAAAGCTTGAGTTCGATAAGTCTAAATACATCAAGTATCTAAATGAAAAGAACGATGGGATTTATATTTATTATGCAAAATTTGGTGGCGAAGAGCACGAAATAAAAATCAACACAAAAAACAAAACAATCGAACTAAAGTCAGGGAAAAATTCCGCCACACTAAACTTTGATAACATCAAATCATGGAGATATAACGTATCTGGCATTAGCAAGGTTAATGTCATTGGTTCCACTAACAGCGTAATGGGTAATTTCACAGCTTTATCTCAAGCCAGTGCAATCAACAACCAAGCAGGGTACAGCGCGTGGGATAATAATGGATTCTTTATTCACACAGATGCATTGGCAAATCCTGTCTGGCATATAAAGATAATACCAAAAGATGTCGCAATAAACCTTAAGTCTGACAAGTTTTGGAAAAGTGGGGTCGGTTCCGGCTGAGGGCGAAATGACACCCTAAGCTTTCGGTTCCTTGGGCCAAAGATATTCGCCAGTCAGTAGAATGTGCGCCCAGCCCAATGGGGATATGTGGGGAAGAAAT